>CAYPFE010000152.1:1714-7291 GCA_964409895.1 uncultured Novosphingobium sp. | reverse complement strand
GCCGACATGGGCGAAGGTTGAGGTGATGTTGACCACGCTCGCCCCCTCGCCGAGATGCGGGATCACCTCGCGGCACAGGCGGAACGGCGCCTTGAGCATGATGTCGAGGAAATAGTCGAGGCTGTCGTCGTCGGTCTCGTCGAGCGGTGTCGGACTGCCGATTCCGGCGTTGTTGATGAGGAAATCGATCCGTCCGAAGCGCGCAATCGCGAAGTCGACGATACGCTTGGGCGCATCCTTGGCGGTGACATCGACCGAGATCGTCGCGACCAGCGCCGGATCGCCGATTTCCTTCTCGAGATTGGCTAGCTTTTCCTCGCTGCGCCCTACGCCGACGACGGCGATGCCTTCGTCGGCCAGCATCTTCGCCGTGCACAGCCCGATACCGCTGCCCGCGCCCGTGATAATCGCAACCTTCATCTGTCTTCCTGCTCCCGGATTAGTGCAACGGCCTGCGCCGCGTTCAAGATTGGAATAGTGCGAAACGCGCCAATGTCGAGCAGATCGGCATCCCCGGAAACGATCATGTCGGCACTTCCGCCCACAGCGGTAGCCAGCACGGCGTCGTCGTCCGGATCGCGCAGGACTGTCGGAGGTATGACTGCGGCATCGACAAGCTCGAAAAGCGTCGCATAGGCATCCAGTAACTCGGCACAAGTGAGGCCGCGACGATCGAGGACATCCTGGAACTTGCTGCGTGCGATGACATCGTGAAACTCAGCGAGCAATGCGGCTGAGACTGCAAGTTCGATTGCGCGGGCAATTGCCAGATCGATCAGCCGGGCCGGAATTCCGTTCCAGAGCAGCCCGAAAATTGCCACATTGGTGTCAAGAACCAGCCGCAAGCCGCTTCCCGGCGCGATAGGCTTCGATTTCCGCCTGCACTTCGTTCGGTGTCATCGGCGGCGATCGGTCGGCATCCCTGGCGTCCAGAACCTTATCCAGCACCTTGCGCGCCTTCGCCCGCAATTCCTCGCGCAGAACCCTTTCGAGTTCGGCAGGTGCAAGCAAGCCGGCGCGATCGAGCTCATTCGCGAGCTTGTCAGGCAAGTCCAGTTCGATCTTCGTCATGACCGCTTTCTACCGGAATTCACCCCGATAGGGAAGGCGCGGGAGATGTCTACTCCGGCCCCATCCGGAAAGCGCACAGCTTGTTGCCTTCCGGATCGCGGAAATAGGCGCCGTAGAAGCCGCCTTCTGGTCCACGCCAGCCGGGCCCGCCTTCGTCGGTGCCGCCCAGTTCCAGCGCCTTGGCATGGATCGCATTGATCTGCTCGTGGCTGTCACCCTTGAGTGCGACCATGTTGCCGTTGCCGGCACTGGCGGCCTCGCCGTCGAAGGGATTGAGGACACCGAAGCTGAATTCACCTGCGCCGTTGACATACATCCTGCCGCCCCGTGGATGGTCGAAGCCCGGCTTCAGCCCTGCGATGGCGAGCACCTCGTCATAGAAGGGCAGCGATTTCTCCATGTCGTTGCTGCCGACCGTCACATATCCAATCATTGCATTCCTCTCCTTGTCACTGCGGCGAATCCCCTGCGGCGAGTTTCGCTGCTTCCGAAAGCACGTATTGCCGCAGATTTTCGAGCTTGTCCTCCGGGAATTCGCCGAAGCCGGGCATCCCAAGCGCGGCGAGCGCTCCATCCTTGACCACGGCGCGAAAGGCATCGGGCTCCAGCGCCAGGGGCGAACGGCGCAGGTCGGGCGCCTGGGTCAGGCCAACGACGAGGCTGCCGTGGCAGGTCGCACAGTGGCTGGCATAAGCCCACATCCCGGCCTCGATCGCCTCGGCATCGAGCGTGCTGGCATCCGCCACGATGGCAGGCGCCGGCGCCACCCGTTCCGGCAGTGTCCCCGTCCCGCCAAGCACGAAGGTCAGCACCCGGCGCGCCTGGGCATGCGGGTCGAGCCCGTAGCGTTCCTGCAGTCCAGGCTTCATAATCGCGGGCGCGGCGGCCGGCTGGTTCATGCCGAGCCCAGTCAGCACAGTCACATACTGCCGTCCATTGACCCGGTAGGAGATCGGCGCGCCCATGATCGGCGCCTTGGCGTCGAACTTCCACACGAGTTCGCCGGTGAGCGCCTCGTAGGCCCTGAGCCAGCCGTCGACCGTGCCCTGGAACACGAGGTTGCCCGCCGTCGCCAGCACGCCGCCATTGAGATAGGTCGGATAGGGAACGCTCCACGCCGGTTTCTGCGTCACCGGCGACCAGGCAAGCAGGCTGCCGGTCGCCTCGCTCATCGGCAGGATATCGACCGCGCCGCCCAGCACCCGATCGTCCGGCAAGGTCCAGGCCTTGGCGATCTCGGAATAGCCATAGCCCATCTCGAAATGATTGGCCGGGATGAAGACCAGGCCGGTCTTCGGGCTGTAGGCCATCGGCATCCAGTTGTGCGCAGCGAGTGCGGTCGGCGTGATCGAAACCATCTTGCCGTCGAGATAGTGCACGCCCTCGGCCTCGATCGGCCTGCCTGTCTCCTTGTCGATGCCGGTCGCCCAGTTGACCTTGACGAACGGTTCGGCGGAGATCAGTTCGCCGGTCACGCGGTCGATGACTTAGAAATGCCCGCTCTTGGGCGCGTGCAGCAGCACCTTCCTGAGCCTGCCGTCGATCTCGATATCGGCGAGTTCGATGTCCATGGTGGCATCGAAATCCCAGGTTTCGCCGGGCACGACCTGATAATGCCACTTGTAGGCCCAGGTCTGCGCATCGAGCGCGATGATCGAGCAGATGAACAGATTGTCGCCACGGTCGCCGGTTGCGTCCGCGCTGCGCTTCTGCCGGTTCCAGGGATAGCCGCTGCCGGTGCCGATATAGACCGTGTCGGTTTCCGCATCATAGGCGGTCGCGTTCCAGACATCGCCGCCGCCGCCGTATTTCCACCACTCGCCGGCCCAGGTCTTCGCGGCCATGGCCATGGCTTCATTCTCGAATCCTTTTAAAGGATCGCCCGGAACTGTCCAAAATCGCAAGATTTTTTCACCTGTCCAGGCATCATAGGCAGTGATGAAGCCCCGGCTCGCCCCGGTGGTGCCGCCCTGCCCGACGATGATCTTGCCGCCGAAGGCGCGCGGCGCACCGCTGATGTATCCGGGATAGTCGGGCTCGAACGTCCTGACACTCCACAGGAGCTTGCCGGTCCTGGCATCGAGCGCGATCAGGCGCCCATCCTGCGTCCCGGTGAAGATCATGCCCTGCCATGACGAAATGCCGCGCACGCCCCAGCCGAAGCGCAGGTTCTTGCCCGCCTTCTCGCCCGCTTCGGGATCGTATCGCCACAGCAGCCTGCCCGTCGCCGCGTCGACGGCGTGGACGATACTGAGCCCGGTGGCGAAATAGAGCACCCCGTCGATGGCGAGCGGCTGGGTGTTGGTGTTGCCGAAATCGAGGTCCATCGACCAGGCGAGACCCAGCGAAGCGACGTTGCCCTCGCCGATTTCGTCGAGCGGGCTGTAATGCAGCGCGCTGTTGGTGCGGCCATAGAGCGGCCAGTCGCCCTCATCCGCCTCTGCGGGGTCAGAAGGTTGCGGAGCACCGCCGGCATAAAGCCCCGTGGCTCCGCATGCGAGCAGCACGGCTGCGAGCAAGACGCGGGCGCTGTCTCCGGCGGCCTTCATTCTTAACCTCATCGCGCCCGCTCTCCCGATCAATAGGCGACAGTCGTGCTGGGCGAGAGCCCCGCGCCTGGCCCACCCTTGCGCAAATCGGCCATGCGCTTGCGGATATAGTGGCGAATCTCTTCCAGCTTCGCGTCGGACAGTTCCGGGAATTTTGCCATGCCGCGCTCTTCCAGCGTGCCCTTGCGCACGATCGCGTCGAATGCCTCCTTGTCGAGCACCACGGCAGAGCGCCTGAGGTCCGGTCCATTTCCGATTCCGACCGCCTGATCGCCATGGCACGAGAGGCAGTGCGCCTCGAAGGTCATGAAGCCCGCCTGTGCCTTGCGGGCATTGGGCCGGTAAGCCGGGTCCTCGGGCGGAGCCGCAGCGGCTGCCGGCGGTTTCAGCTTGCCCTTGCCGCCGATCGCGAAGGTCAGCACGCGCCGCGGCTGAGTCATCGGATCGATATGGTACTTCTCGATATCGGGCCCGAGCATGGCAGGCGCATACATTGCGAAACCCATCGAGATGCCAGTGAGCAGGGTGACGTATTGCGTGCCTCCCGCCTCGTAGGAAATAGGCGGTGCCAGGATCGGCGCGCCGGTATCGAAGGACCACACCAGCTTGCCCGTCGCGGCGTCGTAGGCCCTGAAAATCCCGTCCACCGTACCCTGGAACACCAGGTCGCCGCCGGTCGCCAGCACGCCGCCGTTGAGGTGGGTCGGATAGGGCACTTCCCAGACCTTCCTCTGCTCCTTCGGCGACCAGGCGAGCAGACTGCCTGTCGCGGCGGGCAGGCCGAAGGAAGCTCCGCCGATGATGTTGATGCCAGCCTCATGCGTGCGGTTTTCGGATGGCTTCCATTCGGCAACCTCGCTGTAGTCAGCCTCGAAATGGATCACCGGGATATAGACCAGCCCGGATTTGGCGCTGTAGGCCATCGGCATCCAGTTGTGCGCGCCGGACGAGGTCGGGGCGATACGCACCGGCCCATTCTCGAAGCGGGCGCCGGGAATTTCAACCGGGCGTCCTGTCGCAGGGTCGATATGACTCGCCCAGGTAACCTTGGCGATCTTCTCGGCAGAGATGAATTCACCGGTGATGCGGTCGATGACATAGAAGAAACCGTTCTTGGGCGCCTGCATCAGCACCTTCCTGAGCTTGCCGTCAACTTCGATATCGGCAAGTTCGATGTCCATGATCGCATCGAAGTCCCAGGTGTCTCGGGGAACGGTCTGGTAGTGCCACCTGTACTTGCCGGTCTTGCGGTCGAGCGCGACGATGGAGGCGACGAACCAGTTATCACCCTTGCCTTCGGAGCGGCGACGGTGGCTCCAGGGATAGGGGCTGCCGGTACCGATGAACACGGTGTCGGTCTCGGGATCGAAGGCAATGGAATTCCATACCGAGGCGCCACCGCCGAATTTCCACCATTCGCCCGACCATGTCTTGGCGGCGATCCTGGTGGTTTCGTCGGTGTCGACACCGGGCTGTCCGGGCACGGTGTAGAAGCGCCACAGCTTCTTGCCGGTCTCCGCATCATAGGCGGTGACATAGCCCCGCATCGCGCCGGTGGTACCGGCAAAGCCAATGATGACGACGCCGTTGAACACGCGCGGTGCGCCATTGACCTGTGCGGGGTCTTCCGGCCGGATCGTGTCCACCGACCAGACTTGCTCCCCGGTCCTGGCATCGAGCGCAATCAACCTCCCCTGCTGCGTGCCGACATAAATCTTGCCGTTCCACCAGGCGATGCCGCGCACACCCCAGCCGGTCCGCATGTTGAGCCCGCCGACCTTGCCGACCTCGGGATCGTGACGCCACAACAACTTGCCGGTCACCGCGTCGACCGCATGGACCTTGGAGAGACCGGAGGCGAAATAGAGCACGCCATCAACGGCAATCGGCTGGGTTACCGAGCTTTCCTGCGGCAGGTCCATCGACCAGGCGAGGTCTAACTGCCCGACATTGGCGA
>CAYPFE010000152.1:0-1704 GCA_964409895.1 uncultured Novosphingobium sp. | reverse complement strand
TGGCGAGGTCGACTGCCTGCAACGGGCTGTAGTGCTGCTGGCCGTTGGTGCGGCCATATCCCGCCCAGTTGCGTCCTGCGCTGTCGTCGGCGAGCACTGCGGCGGAAGTGCCTTCACCGGGCCCCGAGGCCTGTTTGCACGCAGGCAGCGCAAGGATCAGGCCGGCCAGCGAGGCCCCCAGCAACGGCTTGAGTTTTCCGGCCCCTCTCACCATCACCCTATTCTCCCAGAAGCGTGCTTCGCATCTTGTGTTTGACGACCTTGCCGGCGTCATTCTTGGGCAGCGCGTCCCAATATTCGACCTGCTCGGGTATCTTGAACCGGGCGACCCCCTTGGCGTCCAGGAAGTCCTTCATTCCCGCAAGATCGGGAGGCGTCTGCCCGGCTGCCGGCACGATCACCGCGCAGGCGCGCTCGCCGGTGCGTTCGTCAGGCAGTCCGACGATGGCGATCTCGGCGACGCCGGGGTGTTCGACCAGCAGGTCCTCGATCTCCTTGGGCGCGATGTTCTCGCCATGACGGATGATGATGTCCTTGATGCGCCCCGAAACGACGAGATAGTCGCCATCGACCCATTGGCCCTGATCGCCGCTGCGGTAATAGCCGTCGGCGTCAAAGGCCTTTTCATCGGCTTCCGGATTGGAATAGCCGACTAGCATCTGCGGGCCCTTCATGCAGATCTCGTCGGCATCGCCCAGCCGGACATGGGCGATACCGGGCCTGCCGTCGGTCTCCGCCGCGTATTTGACGAGCCCCCGGTCCATCACTCCCACCGTGGTGACTGGCACCTCGGTCGAACCATAGACCCGGCTGACGCAGGCCTTGGCAAAATAATCCGAGGCCTCGTAGATCAGCGACGGCGGCACCGAGGCGCCGCCGCAGATGAACACCTTGAGATCGGGCAGGTCTGTCCCCGCCTCGCGCGCTGCTGCCAGCAGCTGCTCAAGGAACGGGGTTGCGCCGGCCATATGGGTGATATGCTCGGAAGTGAAGATCGGCATCGCTTCAGCCGCGTTCCACTGCTCCATCAGCACACAGGTGGTGCCCAGCATCAGCGGCATTTCGAAGGCATAGATCGAGCCGCCGATATGACTGATCGGGGACGGCACCAGGAACTTGTCGCCCGGCTCGATAAGCCAGTGCTGGCCGAGCTGGCGGATCAATGCGTGCAATGTGTTGTGGGTGTGCATCACACCCTTGGGGCTGCCGGTGGTGCCCGAGGTGTACATGATCATGCGCACCGCGTCGGGCTCAAGCTGAGGCAGCGGCCTGCCCCCCTCTCCTTCGAATAGCGCATCATAGGCGGTGTGCGTGCCGGCCTTCCCGCGCAGGATCACCACTTCGGGCGGGTCGTCCATCGCCGCGCAGACGCGGCCCAGCATCTCGCCGTAATCGCATTTGCGGAAATGGGCGGGAACGAAGATCATCCGCGCACCGACATCCTTGAGGATGAAGCCCAGGTCGTGGTCGCGCAGGCTCGGCAGCACCGGATTGACGACCATGCCGGCCAAGGTCGCGCCGAGATAGATTTCCGCGGCCTCGCGCCAGTTGGGCAGCATGAATGTGACGGCATTGCCCGGCTCCATGCGTGCGAGCAGTGCCTGCGCCATTTGCTCTGCGCGCGCCAAAAGGCCAGCGGCGGTGATTTCAGCGTCTCCCTCGCGAACCAGCACGCGGCCCGGATTGGCCGCAGCTTCGCGCCGC
>CAYPFE010000151.1:0-7303 GCA_964409895.1 uncultured Novosphingobium sp. | reverse complement strand
TCGGCCTGACCGAGACCGACCCCATCGCGATGGCCCGGCGCATCCGCAAGGTGATCGAGACAACCGGGCGGCAGGGCGTCACCGGCTGGCGCAAGTTCCTCTTCCGCACGGCGGGGGTGGCGCATTCGCTCAACTTCTGGCTGAGCGACATCAGGCCGGCGGTGAAAGCCCGGCGCTCAAGCCCGCGCGAGGATATCCTCTCACACCTTGCCGGTCAGGGCGGTTCCGCCCTGTCGATCTATATCGAATGCGTCAGCTACGGCACCGGCGGCATGCTGACGACGCGCGAGTTCATCGTCATGTCCGCCTGGCACCTGCTGGAGGACGACACCTTGCGCGAGCAGTTTCTGAACGGCGGCAGCGAGGTGCAGCTCGCCATCCTCGACGAGATCCTCAGGCTGAAACCCGTCTCAGGCATGATCCAGCACAGCCGCGCAGCACCCGGCGGCGGCGGCAAGGATCTCATCGCCATCGATGTACGCGCCGCCAACACCGACGAAGCGGTAGCCGGCCCCGAACCGCTCTCCATCGATCCCGAACGCTCGAAACGGCAGAAGATGACCGCCAACTGGATGAGCTTCGGCGACGGCCCGCACCGCTGCCCCGGTGCGCAGATCGCGCTGCAGGAAACGCGGCTGTTCCTCGACCGGCTGATGCGCGTGCCCGGAATCCGCCTGGCGGAGGTCCCGCCCTTCGGCTGGTGGGACACAATCAGCAGCTACGAACTGCGCGGAGCGGTCGTCGAATGTGATGGCTGAACTTCTGGTACAAACGTTCATTCTGTAATATAATTACAATTTTGGATGGATTCATTACTGATAAGGGTGGTGTAGAATGTGGTGGAGTAACTCTTGATCATTACCCGAAAATAAGCAAGATTACCAATCGGGAAGAGGAGGGTATGATTATGGGATTTCGTGCGTCTAAAGCATGCCTGCTGCTGAGCGTTGCAGTTTCTGGGCTGGCAGTCAGCCAGCCGGTTCTGGCCGCCGACGAGGAGACGGCGGAAAAGAAGGACATCACCGTCACCGCCACCCGCCGCGAGGAACGGCTGCTGGACGTGGCCATCGCCATCACCGCGCTCAATTCCGAGAGTCTGGACGCGGCGGGCGTCAACAACCTGCAGGACCTCGAACGCGTCACGCCCGGCTTGCAGCTGCCGCTCTACGGCGGTTTCCTGAGGCCATCGATCCGCGGCATTTCCTCCGGGCTTTCGACGCTCAACGACAGCTCCAACGTCGCTGTTTATGTCGACGGCGTCTACCAGCCGATCCAGAACGGCGCGATCGTCGACCTGCCCGATGTCGACATGGTCCAGGTGCTGAAGGGCCCACAAGGCACGCTCTATGGCCAGAACGCCACCGGCGGTGCGATCATAATCGACACGATGCGGCCAAAGTTCGACACCACCGGCGAGATCGCGCTGAGCTACGGCAATTATAACGAGATTATGGCGCGCGGCCTCGTCACCGGCCCGCTGTCGGACCAGGTCGCTGTGCTGATCTCCGGCGCGGTTACAGATCGCGACGGCTTCAACCGCGACCTCGTGCGCGGCGGCCGCGACAAGGGCCTGCGCTCCGCGGTCATCAGGGGCAAGATCCTGGTCGAACCGAGCGACCGGGTCTCGTTCCTCTTGGGCGGCTTCTACACCGACCGCAAGGACAGCAATCCCTTCGCGACGACGCCCTTGAACGGCAATGCGCTGGGCAATGCGTTGATCCAGCTATATCAAGGCTTGAATGTGCCGGGAGCGAGCGCCCTGCCAATCGCGTCCAAGCCCCACACCTTTGCCTCAACGTTTCCGCCCGACCTCACCACCTGGATGTGGGGCCTGAACCTCAGGGGCAAGTTCGAGCTCGGCAATGTCGGCACACTCGATACGGTCAGCGCCTATCAGAAGTTCCGGACTCAAAGTAACCTCAACGTCGATTCCTCGGCGCTGAATTTCGCCAATGTCGACCCACTGGTGACGCGCGGCGATTTCTATCTCCAGGAACTCAATTTCGCTTCGGAAAACTTCGGCGGTTTCTACTTCACGACCGGTCTCTTCTATTTGCACCGCAAAGAGGAATTCTGGCCCTCGAACTTCACCGGATTCGGATTTGTCGCCGGCGACGATCCCTTCGACGACATCCTGGAACAGATCAACGGCGTCCCGGACTTCGTCCAGAACACCTATGCCCGTAGCGTCAAGGACAGCTACGCAGCCTATCTGGAACTGAACTATGACTTCTCGGAACAGTTCACCATCACACTGGCCGGGCGCTACAGCTATGAGAAGGTCAGGGTTTCCAACAACGGCTTCCTGCCATCGCTTTTCAACGATCCCACACAGATCAGCGATCCGCGTGGCTCGCATAGCTTCAAGAAGTTCACGCCACGAGCCGTCCTGCGTTATAAGGTCAACGACGACCACACCCTCTATGTAAGCTATTCCAAGGGCTTCAAGAGCGGTTTCGTAGACTTCTCGGCAGTCGGCAGATGCCCCGGCGGACCGCAGGACTTCTCCTGCATTCCCGATCCGGTCAAGCCGGAAACCGTCGATTCCTTCGAAGTGGGCTACAAGGGCCGGATCGGCGGTGTGCTCAACATCAGCCTCGCCGCGTTCCATTACGAGTACAAGCAAATCCAAGTCTTCATTTACCGCGCTCCGACCGGATTTTACCAGAACGCCGCGTCCGGCCGGATCAACGGGCTCGACTTCGACATGTCCTGGGAGGTGACTCCGGAACTGACGATCACGGTCGGCGGCTCCTATGTCGATTCAAAGTACAAGCGGTTCCCGGGTGCCGAAGTCTATTTCCAGAGCCCGCAGTTGACCTCGCAGGAGAACGCCGCGCATCTCGCTCTCAATCCCGGAGCGGTAAGCTGCCAGACTAGCTTCTTGCCATTCCCTTGCGGCAATTACAGCGTGCCGTTCGACGTATCGGGAAACCAGTTCCAGAACGCGCCCAAGTTCACCGGCACCGCCGCCATCGACTATCATCACGACTTCGACGCGGGCCGCTTCGGGTTCAACGTCAACGGCACTTATAACTCCGGCTTCCCCTTCGATGTCGGCAATCACATCAGGCAGAAGAAATACGCGCTCATCGGCGGGGAAATCTCCTTCGCGCCGAGTGGCGTCGATGGCCTGCGCCTGATCGTCTGGGGCAAGAATCTCACCAACAAGGATTATCTCGCCGGCTCGCTTCCGACGACCTTCGGTGATTCGGTGCAGTGGTCGCCGCCGCGCCAGTTCGGCGGCAGGGTCGAATTCCGGTTCTGATCCCGTCTGGGGCCCTGCCAGCGGCGGGGCCCACCGCCTACTTCTCGGTCGAGCTGTAGACCCCGTCCCAGTCCGGGCCGGGGTCGTTGGCACTGAAATCGGCGATGCGTTCACGATAAAGACCGTAGAGCTTCGTCAGCCCAAAGTTCCCTGCCCGCTCCTCCAGCGCCTGCCGCTGCCGTTCGGCAGCCTCCCAGTCGCGGGCGCGGTAACTCGTCAGCATCGCCGCATGGGCTTGCGCGAATTCCTGAAAGCCCTCGTCGGCAACGCGTTCCTCGTCGCCAATCAGCACATAGAGGGATTCCGGCGCCTCGCGCCCGACCACCCGCACCCGGTCGAGTTCGACCATAGCGAATTGCGGCAGCGCATCGTGGAGCGCGGAGCCCAGCGCGATCTGCACGCCGTAGAACTTGGTCTGCCCCTCGATCCGGCTGGCGAGGTTCACGGTGTCGCCGATCAGCGAATAGGACAGGCGCTGCTCTGACCCCATGTTGCCGACACAGCAGCGCCCGGCGTTGAGGCCGATGCCGATCCTGACTTCGCCGGGCCAGGGCTCCGCGCTCTGCTGCTGCATGTCGCGGTTGAGTTCCGCCAGCTTCGCCACCATCGCCAGCGAGGCGCGCGCGGCATTCTCGTACTGATCGGGATCGTCGAGCGGCGCGTTCCAGAAGGCGAGGATCGCATCGCCGATATATTTGTCGATGGTCGCCCGGTAGGTGAGCAACAGGTCGGTCATCGGCGTCAGGAAGGCGATCAGGAAGCGGATGATCTCCTGCGGCGTGAACTTCTCGGAAATGCTCGAAAAGCTGCGCACGTCGCAGAACAGCACGGTCATCTCGCGCTCCTCGCCGCCCAGTTCCAGGCTCGACGGATCGTCGGCGATACGCGCGACCAGCTCGGGCGCGAGATAGCGGTCGAAGGCATCGTGGATATAGGCGCGCTGGCGTTCTTCTCGGTAATAGGTGAGCACCGTCGTCAGCACATAGCCCAGCGTGGCGCCGATCACGGGCCAGATCGGATTGAGCAGATACTTGAGCTCTGTAAAAGCGTACCAGCTGCCGCCAACCACCGCAGCGACCACCACGCCGCCCAGCACCGCCCCGCGCGTCGCACCCAGCCATGGCAGCGCCAGCACCAGCCCCAACCCGATCACCAGCAGCAGACTGCGTTCGAGCCCCAGCGCCCAGTCCGGTCGGCTGAGGAACGTCTTCAGGATCATCTGCTCGGTCGCCTGGGCGTGGATCATCACGCCAAGCTCGCGGTCGTTGAGCGGCGTGGCCCGCAGGTCGCGCAGCCCTATCGCACTGGCGCCGACGAAGACGATGCGGCCCGCGAACAGCACCTGCGCCTCGGCCTCGCCGATCTCACCCGACAGCAGCTTCCAGGCCGGCACCAGCCGGCTCGGCTCGGGCTCGGTATAATGCATCCACATTTCGCCCGCGCCATCGGTCGGCACCTCAATGTCGCCGACCCTGAGCGAAACGACATTGCCGGGCTCCCCGCCTTCGCCGCTGCCGTCGCTGGTCTTCAGCTGCGCGGATTCGGACTGGAATGCTACACGCAAAGCCTCGACCGAAAGCGCCGGCAGCAGCCGGTCGTTCTGGAAGGCAACCAGCGGCGCGCGGCGAATGACGTTGTCGGCATCGGGCGCGATGGAGATGGAACCCGCACCCGCCGCCGGCTCGATCAGCTCCGGCAACGGCATCACCGCATCGGTGTAATGCACCACCGCAGCCGGCGGCGTGCCGAGCACCACCAGCCCGGCCTTGGGCTCGGCCTGCTGCTGGAGCGGCTCTCCGGTCAGGAAGAAGCCGAGCACCGACGGCGTCGCCCCGAGCACGGCGGCGAGCTGCTCGTCATTGTCGGGCAGCCTGTCGAGGACATTTGCGGCGCGCGGATCGGAGCTCCTGAAACGTTCCGCCACCTGATGCGGCGAGGTGCGGTCTTCCTCGGAAAAGACGATGTCGAAGGCAATCGCGCTGGCGCCTGCCTGTCCAAGTGCCAGCGCCAGCCGGGCGATATCGGTGCGCGGCCAGGGCCACTGACCGTAACGTCGTATCGATTCGTCGTCGATATCGACGATACGGACCGGCGCGTCTTCGTAGGGACGCGGGGACAATTGCTGGTAGGCGTCGAACACCAGCAGGCCGACGCGCTGGATCGCGGGCGACAGGCCCGGAATCTGCACCGTCTGCGCCATGGCGATGAGCAGCACGGCGATGATGCCGGGCAGCGTCGCCATGCCCGATTTCGTCCACCATCGCTTCATGCGTTCGCGCATCGGCTACCCTGTTCCTCCCTGCTCTGCCTGTCCAAGCCATTGCAGCAAATGCGTTGCACAGCTCTTGCAGTCGCTGCTGCCGAAGCCGTCCAAAACAGGGGCGAAGGAGGGCAGGTCCGACAGGCACCTGGCGATCCGGCATTCCGAACCGGCCACAACGGCGAGCGCCGCCAGATCAGAGGCGGAAACGGTCAGCCAGTCAACATGCCAGTGCAGCTTCTTGTCGCTGCGGAAATGGCGGCGCAGCCGTGATTGGATACCTCCCGGGCCATAAGCGCTTCCCGCATAAACGTAGGTTCCCGGTTCAAGACAGGTATTGCGCCCGGAAAATCGAACCTCCGTCGGTGCAACGAGACTGATTGCCAGAGCATAGGCGCCGCCCGCCGCTGGCGCTTCCTCGGCGGAGTCGACAGGCAATGCAGGCTCCGGCCACAAGCATCGCGCGATTTCACCGATCGCCCGCCTTACTCCGGTTTCTGTCATGCCACCTCCATCCCCGCGGCATTTTACCGTTGCCATGCGGGGCCGCTCTGCACATGATGCATGGCAGCAAGACGGACTGCAAACCAGCCAGCAAAATCGAGGATGTCATGGACTTCGGAATTTTCGACGCCGACCAGCACTATTACGAGGCCGAAGACTGCCTGACTCGTCACGCCACCGACCGGATGCGGGCGATGAAGGCGGTGCGCTGGATCACCGAGATGGACGGAAAGCGCAAGCGGCTCGTCATCGACAGCCGTATCACCACGGTGATCGGCAACCCGACCTTCGACCCGATCGCCCAGCCCGGTGTCTATCACGAGACGCTCAAGAACCTCCAGGCCGGGCAGGATCGCACAAACACCGCCGCCGCTTACGGCCAGCTCGTCCCCATCGACCCGTGCTACCGCGACCGCCACGTGCGGCTGCAGCGCATGGACGAACAGGGGGTCGAACGCGCCTTCCTGTTCCCGACGCTGGGCGTCACGCTGGAAGGCTATGCCGATCACAATCCCGAACTGCTCTACGACCTCTTCCACAGCTTCAACCTGTGGCTGGAAGAGGACTGGGGCTTCGCATGGAAGGACCGCATCTACGCCGCACCCTATATCCCGATGATGGATGTCGGCATGGCGGTTGCCGAACTCGAGACGCTGCTGGCGCGCGGCGCGAAGGTGATCACGCTGAGGCCCGGCCCGTGCTATGGCCGCTCTCCCGCCGATCCCTATTTCGACCCGTTCTGGGCGCGCGTGAACGAGGCCGGCGTGCTCGTCACCTATCACGCCTATGAGGGCCCCTCGCTGGTCGACCGCGCGCACAAGGCGCTGTGGGCAGCACCGTCGGGCGGACGCCGGATGGAGGACATGATCCTCGAACGCTCGATCGCATCTAGCGATCTGCAGGCGATGGAGACCTTCATCGCGCTGGTGCTGCACAATCTGTTCGGGCGTTTCCCTAATATTCGCGTCGCCGCCGTCGAGCTCGGTTCCGAATGGGTGCCCTTCGCGCTGAAGCGGCTCGACCATGCCGGCGGCATGCTGACGCGCCAGATCACCGCTTTCGGCACGACGCTTAGCGACAAGCCATCGGAAATCTTCAAGCGCCACGTCTGGGTGTCGCCTTGGCCCGAAGAGGACGTTCCCGGACTCACCGGCCTTATTGGCGTCGACAAGGTGATCATGGGATCGGACTGGCCGCATGCCGAGGGCAATGTGAAGCCGGCCGACTACATCGCCGGCCTCGACGGGCTCGATGCGGCGGCGCAAAAGCGG
>CAYPFE010000150.1:0-7322 GCA_964409895.1 uncultured Novosphingobium sp. | reverse complement strand
GCGCGTGACCGCACTGGCCGAGGTCGAGTTTCTCGGCATCGAACTCCATTTCCACCCGCAATGCTTCGCAGAAAAGGGGCATTTCGCCGGGTCCGACGCGGTTCGTCTCGCAGCGCTGGTCGAATGCGCCAACGATCCGTCGTTCGACGCGGTGTGGTTCGCGCGCGGGGGCTATGGCGCCGGCCGGATCGCGGAAGAGGCGCTGCGGCAGTTCGGCAAACCCGCGAACGACAAGCTCTACCTCGGCTATTCGGATGGGGGTTACCTGCTGGGTGGCGTGTACCGCGAACGCATCGGCCTGCCGGTGCACGCGCCGATGCCGGTCGATATCCGCCGGGAGGGCGGCGAGGCTGCGGTGCGCCGCGCGCTGGCCTATCTGTCCGGCGACCACTCGGGACTCGAACCTGCTCTCGATGACCACCCCGTAGTTGCCTTCAACCTGATGACGCTCGCCATGCTGTGCGGCACGCGGCTGATGCCGGGGCTCGCCGGCCATGTCGTCATGGTCGAGGAGGTGAGCGAGTATCTCTACGCCGTCGACCGGCTGTTCTTTCATGTGACCGCGCATCTTGGCGGGATCGCGGGCCTGCGGCTCGGCCGGGTCAGCGACGTGCCTGAAAACGACCGGCCTTTCGGTTCCGAACCTGAGGAAATCGCCCGGTTCTGGTGCGAGCGGCATGAGCTGCGATACCTCGGTCGCGCCGATATCGGACACGATGCCGCCAACAGGATCGTGCCATTCGGGGTTGCGGGACGCGGCGAAGCGCAATAACCGGCGCGCCCACGCGGCGAGACAGGAGATCGAGATGCGGGCATTCGTTTTTCCGGGGCAGGGCAGTCAGAAGGTCGGCATGGGCGCCGAGATGGCAGAAGCGAGCGCTGCGGCGCGCGAAGTTTTCGAGGAGGTCGACGATGCGCTCGGCCAGGCGCTGTCGCGGATCATGCGCGAGGGGCCGGAAGAGGAACTTACGCTCACCGAGAATGCCCAGCCCGCGATCATGGCCAATGCCATCGCCGTGCTGCGTGTGCTCGAAAAGGATTGCGGCATCGTGCTCGCCGACAAGGCGGATTTCGTCGCCGGGCACAGCCTTGGCGAATATTCCGCGCTGTGCGCCGCCGGTGCGTTCAGTCTGGCGGACACTGCGCGCTTGCTGAAGCTGCGGGGCCAGGCGATGCAGGCCGCCGTGCCGGTCGGCGTGGGCGCGATGGCCGCACTGCTGGGCGCGGATATCGACAAGGCACAGGCGCTGGCCGAGGCCGCCGCGCAGGGCGAGGTCTGCACCGTCGCCAACGACAACGATCCCAGCCAGGTCGTCATCTCCGGCCACACCGGCGCGATCGAGCGAGCCATCGAACTGGTCAAGGATCACGGCATCAAGCGCGGGATGAAGCTTCCGGTCTCTGCCCCGTTCCATTGCCCGCTGATGCAGGGAGCCGCCGACGCCATGGCCGAGGCGCTGGCAAAGACGCCGCCGGGCGCGCTGCGCGTGCCGCTCTTCGCCAATGTCACCGCCACGATGGTGACCGACGCGGCGGAGGAACAGCGCCTGCTGGTCGAACAGGTCACCGGCCGCGTGCGCTGGCGCGAAAGTGCAATCGCCATGGCCGAAGCGGGCGTCGGACATTTCGTCGAACTGGGTGGAAAAGTGCTGGGCCCGATGATCAAGCGCAGTGCTGGCGAGGACGTCGAGACCGTCAGCATCGTCACCATGGAAGAGATCGAGGAACTGGCCAAGGGACTTTGATCTGCCTAGGAATGGCTTAACTGATATCGCTTGCACGAATGGAAATACGCATGTTCGACCTTCACGGAATGAATGCTCTGGTTACCGGTGCTTCGGGCGGGATCGGCTCGGCGATTGCCCGGGCGCTGGCCGCACAGGGCGCGCGGCTGGCGGTGTCGGGCTCCAATGCCGAGAAGCTGCGCATTTTCCGTGAGGAGCTTGACGAGCATACGCCTCAGCATCTTCAGGAGGTCGACCATGTCGCGATCAAATGCGACCTGTCCGATCCCGACGAGGTCGAGAAGCTGGTTCCGGCGGCAGTCGATTCTCTTGGCGGGCTCGACATCCTGGTCAATAATGCCGGCATCACCCGCGACAATCTCGCGATGCGGATGAAGGACGAGGAATGGGACGCGGTGATCCGGATCAATCTCGAAGCCGTCTTCCGGCTGATGCGCGCGGCTGCAAGGCCGATGATGAAGGCGAAGTTCGGCCGTATCATCACCATCACGTCGGTCGTGGGCGCGACCGGCAATCCCGGCCAGATGAACTATGCCGCGGCCAAGGGCGGGCTCACTGCCATGTCGAAAAGCCTCGGCCAGGAGCTCGCCAGCCGCAACATCACCGTCAACTGCGTTGCCCCGGGCTTCATCCGCACCGCGATGACCGACGTTCTGCCCGACGCGCAGAAGGAAGCATTGAACGCGCGCATTCCGATGGGACGCATGGGCGAGGGGGAAGACATTGGCGCGGCGGTAGTCTACCTTGCCAGCCGCGAGGCGGGATACGTCACCGGCCAGACGCTCCATGTGAATGGCGGCATGGCGATGCTGTGAGGGCCCCCATGCCCTGACAAAGCCCGCTTTTATCCCCAGAATCTCCCACAAGGCGCCACTTCGCGCTTGCCGCATGGTGTGCCAGCGCTAGAGAGGATGGTCCTAGCTTGCGACGTAAAGAGCCCGTCAGCGGTCGAAGGGGGACGTAGGACAATTATGAAGGCGACACTCGAACGCGCGACCCTGCTTAAGTGCCTTTCGCATGTGCAATCGGTGGTCGAACGGCGCAACACGATCCCGATCCTGTCCAATGTGCTGATCGACGCGTCGGCGGATGGGACGCTCAGGATCATGGCCACGGACCTCGACCTGCAGGTTGTCGAGATGCTGGGTGCGGTATCTGTCGAGACGGCAGGCGCCATCACCGTCTCTGCCCACCTTCTCTTCGACATTGCCCGCAAGCTGCCGGAAGGCAGCCAGGTCAGTCTCGAGACCGCCGACAACCGGCTGACGGTCAAGGCCGGGCGCAGCCGCTTCCAGCTGCCGACGCTGCCGCGCGACGATTTCCCGGTGATAGTCGAAGGCGAATTGCCGACCAGTTTCGAAATTCCCGCAGCAACTCTGGCCCAGCTGATCGACCGCACCCGCTTCGCGATCTCCACTGAGGAGACGCGCTACTACCTCAACGGCATCTTCTTTCACGTCACCGATGAGGAGCTCAAGGCGGCAGCTACCGACGGCCACCGGCTCGCACGCTTCACGCTGAAGCGTCCGGATGGTGCGGAAGGCATGCCGGACGTGATCGTACCGCGCAAGTGCGTCTCCGAATTGCGCAAGCTGCTCGAGGAATCGCTCGATACCAATGTCGAGATCGACCTGTCGGCTTCCAAGGTCCGCTTTACGCTGGGCGGCGAGAACGGCGTGGTGCTGACCAGCAAGCTGATCGACGGCACTTTTCCGGATTACACGCGGGTCATCCCGACCGGCAACGACAAGCTGCTGAAGGTCGATCCCAAGAGCTTCTTCGAAGGCGTCGATCGTGTCGCGACGATCGCGACCGAAAAGACCCGGGCGGTCAAGATTTCGCTCGATACCGACAAGGTGACTCTGTCGGTAACATCGCCCGACAACGGCACAGCCGCCGAGGAATTGCCGGCGGACTATCGCTCCGATGGCATGGAGATCGGCTTCAACGCCAACTACCTCAAGGACATCTTGGGGCAGATCGAAGGCGATAATGTCGAGCTGCACCTGGCAGACGCGGGCGCACCGACCCTGATCCGTCAGGACGACAAGAGCCCTTCGCTCTATGTGCTGATGCCGATGCGGGTGTAATTTCCCATAGCGAGGCAGGCCCATGTCTCAGGCAATGCTGATTCCGCTCATCGTCGTCGCATTCGTCGTCGTCTTTTCCGCGATGTGGTTCGGCATCACAGCACTTCTCGGTGCGATATCGGGATGGGGTTCGCTGGAACAGGCCTTTCCCGACCATCCGGAACCAGCCATCGAAAGCTTGCGCATGCAATCCGCGCGCATGCGGGGTGTCAACTTTGGCAACTGCCTGCGGTTCGATATCTGCGCTACAGGTCTTCGCGTCACGATACCAAAGCTGCTGGGGCCGTTCCGAAAGCCCTTCTTCGTGCCCTGGGGTCAGATCAGCGCGAAGCCGAGCAAGTTCGGCTTCTTCAGATATGTCACGCTGACATTCGGGTCGCGTGGCGAAGGCTCGATGGCGGTGCGCGAGCGGGCCTTCGAACAGATGGCCGCAATGGGCAACCTCAAGCTGACTTGAAGGGAGGAGGATGAGGCGGGCGAATGCGGGACCGAGGCCCCTTCAGCCGCATTGCCGGCGGATTCACTGCTTTCCTTGCCACGATCTGGCGATTGATTACCGACATTCTCGCCGAGATAAGCGGCTGGGACGATTTCAATCGGGCCTTTCCGGACCGTCCCGAGACTGCCATCGAGACTCTCAATTGGAGATCCGCGCGCATCCGAGGTCTGCATTTCAGAGGTTGTCTGAAGTTCGAAATCTGCAAAGCGGGCTTGCGCGTTTCGGTGCCGCTGCCGGGACATTCCGGTCGGCCGTTCTTTGTGTCCTGGCGAGAAATTCATGCCGAGCGAACCAGGTTCGGCATTTTCGAATATGTCAAACTCACGTTTGGCCCAGAACGCCTGCACAGCATGCTGGTGCGTGAACGCATCTACAGGAGGCTTGCCGCGATCGGCCACGTCAGGGTGGCGTAATTTGAGTTGGCGCTCAGCCCTTGCCCGCCGCGCCGATCATGTCGTGGACATGGACGAACTTTTCGCGCGGAGCACCGTCCCGGGCGCGGGCGATTTCTGCCTCGTCGATCTTCTTCCAGTCATGGAAGGTGACGAAGTTGATGCCGCGATCCTTGGCTAGAGCGTCGAATCCGTCACCACCGCTCTTTTCTGCACCGGCGCCGATATCTTCCGCGATGCG
Organism: uncultured Novosphingobium sp.; assembly: GCA_964409895.1. GTDB lineage: Bacteria > Pseudomonadota > Alphaproteobacteria > Sphingomonadales > Sphingomonadaceae > Novosphingobium. The sequence goes on along the minus strand of CAYPFE010000150.1, from coordinate 2,355 downwards.
ATCGACGATCTCGAAACCGTCGGGTTTGTTGGTGCCGATGGTACCGGAGGGACCGCGCTTGGCCCAGCCAACGCAATAGAGGCCCGGCAAAATCCGCCCGTCGTCATTGGCGAAGCGGCCGGCATCGGTGTCGAACGGGACGTCGGGGATCGGCGACGTTTCATAGCCGATGCAGATGACGACGAGTTCGGCGGGAACGGTGTAGGTTTCGCCGGTGCCGACCGCGCGTCCGCCATCCAGTTTCGTGCGCTCGACAAGCACGGCCTCGGGTTTTCCGGCCCCGACGATTGCCCTTGGAGAGGCGAAGAAATCGAATTCCAGGTCGACCGTCTTGCCGGCCCGGTCCTCGTCGCCGAGAGCGGCATAGTTGCGGATGTGGGTGACGGACTTGCGCTGCCCCGGCTCCAGCTCTGCGTCTTCCTCTTCGTCGGGCAGGTCGGCGGGATCGACGCGCGGGCTGGCGCGATGCAAGTGACCCAGTTCGCCTAGCTCCTTTGGCGTCATCGCGATCTGATGCGGTCCGCGCCGTCCGAGAATGACGATCTTTTCAACCCCGGAAGCATCGAGCGCATCAAGCGCATGGACAACAATGTCGCTGCCGTCGAACTCATCGCGGGTCTTCGCGAGGATGCGCGCCACGTCCAGCGCGACATTGCCGACGCCGACGACGACCGCGTTCTTGCCCGAAAGGTCTGGGTTCAATGCCGCGAAATCCGGATGGCCGTTGTACCAGCCCACGAATGCGGCGCTGCCGAAGACGTTGCTGAGCTCGTCGCCCGGCATGCCCATCTTGCGGTCGTGCGGGGCACCTGTGGCCAGCACCACCGCATCGTAGAACTCTTGCAGCTCGCCAATGGAGATGTCCTTGCCGACCATGACATTTCCGACGAAGCGGACGTTGTCCGAAAGGTTGGTCGCCTCGTAGCGGCGCGAAACCGCCTTGATCGACTGGTGATCGGGAGCCACTCCGGTCCGGATCAGGCCATAAGGTACGGGCAGCATGTCGAATATATCGACTTTGACCTCGTCACCCCACAGTTTGATCGCTGCTTCCGCCGTATAATATCCAGCCGGTCCTGAGCCGACGATTGCAACCTGCCGCACGCATTCACTCCCAAGTCCGGTGTCCGCAAAACAACCGCCCCTAGCAAGCACGTCGATGCACGCCATGGCAAGAGCCAAAAGGGCAAGTTTCCCTAACAACTCGCGCCCAGTCGCTCCTGTTGTATCCAGGGTATGCCCGCGTCCGAATTTCCGCATGAAAGGAGCCTGGGTTCTCCAAGCGCCTGAATGAATTTGCTTAACGGTTTTTCAAGCGGGTCTGGTGCATGACGAGATCATGGAGGGCGAAGGCGATCGTCGGCAGTCCGGCACCGCGGCATCGGGCGCGGAAGGCACGCGTGCGCCTGAAAGAAAAGCTGTAAACATGGCTGCCAAGCTTAATGAAGTTCCAAGTGTGAAATCTCGCGGCACCGAATTCGTATCGCAAATCGCCGATCGCCCGCCGAACGGCCTGCTGTCCGAGCGGTGGTTTGTCTTTGCCCCGTGCTTTGCCATCACCCTGCTCTTCATTGCGGGAATCTCCCGGACCGTTCCTGACACGGGGATAGCCGTCCTCGGCTTGCTGGCCATCGGCCTGGCGTCCGCTTCCCCGCTTTTCATGAAGCTCGAACATCATCTCGAAAGGAAGTCCTTGCTCGCTTATGCGATCATGCTCCTTGGCGTTGGCCTGCCCGCCTTGTCGGCGGGCTTTGCGATTGCTTTGTGGAGGGCCCAATCGCCCGCTTTCGGTTGGGATCTGGCGATAGCCGCGGTCGCGGTCCTTTGCCTGTGCTCTGCTTCCTATCTTCGTGGCAGGCTAATCTCGCAGGTGGTCGCCAATGTCGCGCTCTGGTCCGGTACGGCTATCTGTTTCGGCTCGCCGATGGCGATATGGGGTCTCGGTCTCGGCGCGATTGGCGGGCTGATCATCATCAAGCGGAGTGCTGGTCGGGCAACCAAGGAGCTCGAACTAGAGATTGAGCGCGAGCGTGCACAGCGCCGTGCAGTAGATCTCCTTTCCGAATACGAAGCCACAGGGCACGGCTGGTTCTGGGAAACCGATCGCCAGGGCAGGATCGCCTATGTTTCGCCCCGCATTGCCAAGCTGCTCGGCACAAATCCTTCCGCGCTGGTGGGCAAGCCGTTTGCCGACCTGTTCATCCTTTCGACCGCCGAAAAGGAATCCGAGCGAACGCTGAAGTTCCACCTGTCCACCCGATCGTCATTCCAGGATCTTTCCGTCCTTGCCGCGACACGAGAGGCGGAGGAGCGCTGGTGGTCGGTCAGCGGGAGACCGGTTCTCGACAATTTCAA
>CAYPFE010000149.1:0-7369 GCA_964409895.1 uncultured Novosphingobium sp. | reverse complement strand
CGGTTAGGTTCCCGCGGCAAGAGAGGATGGCGCCCATGCCCCATGTCGACGAACTGAACCTGCCCTTCCTGGCGCTGGAAGACCCGGCGAGCTTCCCCGATCCCTATGCCCAGTTCAACGGCGCGCGTGCGGCCCATCCGTGGCTGGCGAAGTGCTCCTTCGGCTATGTCGTGACCAGCTATGCGGCGATGCGCGATGTGATGGAGCACGACCACCTGATGTCGGTCGGCTATACCCAGGCGGTCAGGTCGATGGGGGCCCAGGAGACGCCGTGGGGCCGGTTTCTCTCCGGTTCCATCCTCGGCCGCACGGGCGACTCGCATACGCATCTGAGAAAGATGCTGGCGCCCGCCTTCACCCCGCGCGAGGCCAACCGCCACCGCTGGATCATGCGCGAGCAGATGTCCCGCCTGCTCGACGAATGGGGACCGGCGGGCGAAATGGATTTCGAGCGCTTCGCCTCGCATTATCCGGTCTCGGTGATGTGCCGGATCATCGGCCAGGACCCGGCTATCGTCCCGGAAATCCGCGACAGCTTGGAGATCCTCGGGCTCGGCGGCAGTCTCGACCCCGCTTACCTGCCGCGCCTGCAGGAGGGCTTCCTGCATATCGACAGCATGGTTCGCGAACTGGTCGCGAACCGTCGCGGCGAAGGGATCGGCAAGAACGGCGACCTGCTCGACAAGCTGCTCACCATCACCGCCGAGGGCGGGCTCAGCGGCGACGAGCTGTACAACACCCTCGTGTTCCTGTTCGTCGGCGGATACGACACATCCAAGAACGTGCTGTCGATCATCATGCACCTGATGATCGACCGGCCCGAAATCTATGCGCGATGTGCCGAAAGCGTCGAATATTGTCACAAGGTGGTCTACGAGACGCTGCGCTACCACGGTGTCGCTTCATCGCCGCGCGTGCTGCACGAGGACATCGAAGTACGCGGAGTGCGCTTCCCTAGGGACACCATGCTGTTCATGCCATGGAGCGCCTCTGGCCGCGATCCCGGCTCCTTCACCAATCCCGACACTTTCGATCCCGACCGCGAGCGCGACACGCCGCTGATGCCGTTCGGCCTCGGCCCGCACATTTGCATGGGACAGTATATCGCGCGCGCGCAGATCGAGGAGGGACTGCACATCGTTGCACAGCGCATCGCCAATCCCCGCCGCAACGGCGAGAACGGCTGGCGCGAATTCGTCGGTGTGTGGGGGTTGCACGGCTTTCCGCTTCGCTTTGACTATCGGGCGCAAGATGCGGCAAGGGGCGAGGAAAGCTTGGGAGAGACGCCATGACCGCAATGATCGAACGCCCCGCCACGCCATGGGCGGCAGGCATGCTGTGCAAGGAGCATTCGCATTCGGCATGGGTCACAAACGACCTCGACCGCGCTGTCGAGGTGTTCAAGACCCGGTACGGGATCAGGGACGTCCAGTTCCTCGAAGGCGATTCCCCGCAAGGCGGGCATATCCGCGTCGCCTTTGCCTGGGCTGGAGGGCAGATCCTCGAAATCCTCCAGGGCACCGGCCCGGAGTACGATTTCTACAACGAGATGCTGCCCGAGGGCGACGAATTCGCCATCCGGTTCCACCACCTCGGCTTCATCATCCATGACGACAAGGGCTGGGAGCTTCTGGAAAAGGAGCTGGAGGAAGGCGGCTGGGAAACCCCGCTGATCACGCTGGAGCACAATTTCATCGACGCCTATTACATCAAGGCCCCGGAACTCGGGCACTACCTTGAATATGTGAGGCCCTTCGAGGCGGGGAGCCAGTTCTACAATGCCACACCGGTGAGTTGAATTCGGAAATCAGCCTCAGAATTTGTCGTAGACGATACTGAACATGCCGAGGCAGATGCCGAAAAGCGATGCCGCAGTGATCACACTGGTGAAAGGCCCGAACCGGCTTGGCTGGCCTTCGGGCGATTTGGGAATGGCGTCGAGGCGGATTGAAGAGGTCATGGTTTGCTCCGGGTTGAGAAGCTGTCTGTAACTGCCCGGCAGGAAAGGCCCCGCCCGGCACGCAGACTCTCCGCCCAATCCCGTAACCAAACCGAAACATTTCGCGGTTGCCCGAAATTTACCAACACCTCGATTCGGGGGGGCGACGGTCAGTCGGTCACCGCCAGTCCGTCACCACCCGGCCCTGCCTTGAGCCTGCGCACCACCGAACCGCTGGCGAAATCGACTTCGGCAACCGTGTCCCAGCCGGTTTCCGCGACATAGAGGCGCTGGCCGTCGGGCGAAAACTCGATGGTGACCTGGCCGGCCCGCGCGCTACCGGACACCTCGATCGTGCGGGTCACCTTGCCGCTCGACGTGTCGATCACGCTCAGCGCACCGTCCATCATGTTCGAGGTCACCGCCACTTGGCCATCGGGATGAATGCGAATGCGCAGCGGGAAATCGCCGGTTGTGACTTCGCGGCGCATTTCCAGGGTAACGGGATCGAACTCGGTCGCCTTGTCCGCGCCGCGCGCCGATACCCACAGTGATGTACCATCGGGCGATAGCGCGATGCCCTCGGACTGCTCGCCGGCCGGTACCGATTTCACCGCGCGAAAATTGCGCAGGTCCAGCAGCGTCACCGTTCCCGACACCATGTTCGCGGTCCATGCATGGGCAAGGTCATCGCTTGCTGCAATCATGTGGCTTCCGTCCTCGCCGGTCTTCACCTCCTGCATCCGTGTCGTCGTCGCCAGGGGATTTTCGAGAAAGAATATCGACTTGCGCCCTTCCGCCGTCGCAAGCAACGCGCCTGAACCATGCCAGACAATGCCATGAGGCCGCGCACTGTCTCCCAGTTCCAGCCTGTTGACGCGGGCGAGATCGGAAGCGCGGAGAATCTCCACGCCGGTTTCCCCATAGCAGGCGACGGCAATGTGATCGCCGTCCGGAGAAACCGCCAGCTCATGGGGATTGGAACAGCTGTCTACCCGGCTGACCTCTTCGCCTTTGCCAAGGTCGATCTTCGACAGGCTGTCGCCGTTCTTGTTGGTGACGAACAGGAACTGGCCGGCAAGCTCCGGCCTCGCGACAGGCTCGCCGGCATCGGGTGCGCCGCTGCACGCCGTGCCTGCCGACACCAGGGCAACGCCCAGTAAGAGGCGCCTTACCACCCGCACGTCTTGCCCCGGTTCTGCTGCTTCAGCCACTTGTCGAGCGGCGCGAAATAGCGGCGGATCGACTTGCCGCTGATCTCGCGCGTGCCGGTAAAGGCCTCCAGCGCGTCCGGCCAGGGCCTGGACGCGCCCATTTCCAGCATCGCATTGAGCTTCTCGCCGACTTCCTTGTTGCCGTAGAAACTGCAGCGGTGAAGCGGTCCCTTCCAGCCGGCGGTATCGCATGCAGCCTCGTAAAACTGGAATTGCAGGATGAAGCTCAGGAAATAGCGGGTGTAGGGCACGTTGGCCGGGATGTGGTATTTCGCGCCGGGATCGAAATTGTCCGAGGTGCGCTCCACCGGCGGGACAATGCCCTGATAGTCGCGCTTCATGTCGACCCAGGCCTTGGTATATTCGTCAGGCGTGATCGAACCGTCGAACACGCCCCAGCGCCAGCGGTCGATCAGCAGGCCGAAAGGCAGGAAGGCGATCTTGTCGAGCGCCTGGTTCAAGAGCAGGCCGATGTCCTTGTCCGCGCTCGGCACCTTGTCGCGCGGCAAGAGGCCGATCTGGACGAGATATTCCGGTGTGATCGAAAGCCCGATCATGTCGCCGATTGCCTCGTGGAAGCCATCGTTAGCGCCTGTGAGGTAAAGCGGCGAGAGCTTGTTGTAGGCGCGTTGGTAATAGTTGTGGCCGAGCTCGTGGTGGACGGTCTGGAAGTCGTCGGCGTTGACCTTGGTGCACATCTTGATCCTGAGATCGTCGACATTGTCGAGATTCCAGGCCGAGGCATGACAGACCACCTCTCGGTCCGCCGGCTTCACGAACAGCGAGCGCTGCCAGAAGGTTTCAGGCAAGGGATCGAAACCCAGCGAGGAGAAGAAGTTCTCGCCAGTCTTGACCATCTTGATCGCGTCATAGTCGGCATCGACCAGCAGCTTGGTCAGGTCGTAGCCGATATCGCCCGATCCCGGGGGCGCGACGATATCGTAGATATTGGCCCATTGCTGCGCCCACATGTTGCCGAGCAAGTCGGCGCGGATCGGACCCTTGGCAGGCTGCACATCCTCGCCGTATTCTTCCGACAGCTTGCCACGCGTGAAGCAATGCAGCTGTTCGTATAGCGGCTTCACTTCCTGCCACAGCGTCTCCGTCAGCGCCTTGAAGTCGTCCGGGTCCATGTCGTAATTCGCACGCCACAACGCGCCGGTATCGGCAAAGCCCAGCTCGCGCGCGCCCTCATTCATCATCGCGACGAGTTCGGCGTAATCGCCCTTCATCGGACTGCCGACATTGTCGTGCCAGCTCGTCCACATTTCCTTGAGCAACGCCGGATCGCGCACCGTGCCCATCTTTTCCTCGATGTCAGACCCGCTGACCGGCTGGCCATCGAGCGTGCCCTGCCCCTTGCCGTATACACCCTGCATTTTGGCCGACAGTTCGGCGACCTTGTCCGCCGCGCCCTCCGCGGTCGGCGCGGGCGAGACAATGCCGGTACGCATCATTACCAGCTTGCGCGCGATTTCCGGGTCCAGCCCCTCCGCATCTTTGTAGATCGCCGCCTCGACCGCGTTCCTCACCAGTGTTTCGGTGAATTCGGCATTGGCCTCTGCCGCTATCGCCGCCGTATCCTCGGTGATGAAGTTGTTGTAGACCCATTCGGCGCGCCCGGCGATGTTGGCCTTTTCAAGCAGTTCAGCCTCGGCCTTTTCGACGAAAGTGACCGCTGATGTGCCGGTCGGCGCGGCTGTACCGTCCGCCTCGTGACTATCGCCGAGCGCCGGGGTGGCGACGAGTGCGGCGGCAAGGGCAAAAGAGGATACGGCGGATTTCTTCACGGGAGGCCTCATGTCGGTTGAGCTAACCCCGCCATGCTGAACAGAGCATGGAGCAAGGTCAAGCGGTCAGGAAGCCGGCGATAGCCTCGCCGAATTCCGGCACGGTGACGGACGACATATGCGTGCCGGGAATCTCGGCATGGACGGCATCCGGCAATGATGCCGCCAGCGCCGGGGCCGAGCCGTTGTCGTCATCCTTCGCACCGCAGACGACGAGCGTCGGCATGGTCACGCCGCCCAATGCACCAGGATCGATATCCTGCACCGAGGCCAACAACAGCTTCATCGCCACCCGGTCGACATTCTGGCTCTTCATGAACTGCTGGGCGACATATTGCGGATCGCCGTGCCTGAAGCTGCCATAGCGCTCGATCGCCTCGCTGAAGAAGGCGGTGCGGCGCTGCCATTCGCCAAGCCCTTCCAGACCCATCCCGCCCAGCACCAGCCGCCGGGGCCTCGCACCCGCCAGCACTGCGGCCAGTGCGGTGCGCGCGCCGAGCGAGAAGCCGGCAAGGTCGTAGTCTTCCAGCCCCAAGGCATCGACCAGCGCCAGCGTTTCGTTCACCAGCACGTCGGGCGGATAGGCAGTGGGATCGTGCGGTGCCTCGCTCTCGCCATGCGCGCGCAGGTCCAGCATGATCGCCTCGAAGCCTGCGTCGACAAGCCGCTGGGCCGTACCAAAGCGAATCCAGTTGGTTTGCGCAGACGAAAACAACCCATGCAGCAGCAGCACCGGACGACCTTTACCCATGCGATGCACGGCTAGGCGGGTGCCTCCAGCCCCCTCAACTTCGAAGGTTTCAGGATCGCTCATGCCTTGCTGGCTGCTGCCTTCTCCGCCGCCTTGTCGCTCCACTGGTCGAATGCTTCCAGCGCCTGCGCCGCATACATCGCCGAGGGGCCCGCGCCCATGTAGACTGCGAGGCCCACCGTCTCGGCGATCTCCTCGCGCGTCGCCCCTGCCCGCTGCGCACCCGCGACATGATAGGTCACGCAGGGATCGCAGCGCACAGCCACCGAAATCGCGATGGCCATCAGTTCCTTGGTCTTGGTATCGAGCGCGCCGGGCTCCAGCGACGCCGCGCCCATCTCGTGGAACGCCTTCATGGTGTCAGGCGCGCTCTTGTGCAGCTCGCCCACCGCCGGGTTCATCGCCTTGGCCATCGCCGGCCAGTCCTTGAAATTGCTCTTCGCCATGTGGTGATCTCCTTCGGGATGGGCTCATGAAACCGGTAGGCTGAGCGCACCATGAGGCAAGTCAAACAAACCCGACTATCGCATAGAAATCCGGTGGCGGGGTTTCTTCGTATTGTGGCACGCCCTCGCCAATCCCGACCCAGGGCTGCTTGCGGCTCGTCCAGATATGCGCGACCGGCTGGATCGAACTGGAGTCGTCAAGCGTACCAGCCTGCAGCAGCAGCCTGTCGGGATAGGTAGGCATCACGAAGTAGAGACGGGATGCGCAGGTGGCGCAGATGCTGAACTCGAAGGTCTTGCCGTCCGACTGGTGCTGGCTGAGAGTGATCAGCGGCCCGGTCAGCTCCACCTCGGTCGCCTTGACCGCCGCCGTCTGGACAAAGGCGCTGCCTGTCCGGCTCTGGCAGCCGCCGCAATGGCAGCAATAGACGGTCGGCAGATCGTCGCGCGCGAGTTGGTATCGCACCGCCCCGCAAGCACAGCCGCCATGGATTGTCATGCCCTACCCCTTCTGCAGATGCCGCCGTCCCAGCAGTTCCGCGATCTGCACGGCGTTCAAGGCCGCGCCTTTCCTGAGGTTGTCGGAAACGCACCACAGCGCAAGCCCGCTCTCCACCGTCGGGTCCTCGCGCACGCGGCTGATGAAGGTGGCGCCGTCGCCGACACATTCGACCGGAGTGACGTAACCGCCGTCCTCATGCTTGTCGACGAGCACGCAGCCTGGCGCCTCGCGCAGGATCGACTGGGCGCGTTTGGCTGAGATGTCCTTTTCGAATTCGAGATGGATCGCCTCGCTATGGCCGACGAATACGGGGACGCGCACGCAGGTCGCTACCACCTTGATCTTGGGATCGAGGATCTTCTTGGTCTCGACCACCATCTTCCACTCTTCCTTGGTCGAGCCGTCGTCGAGGAAGCTGTCGATATGGGGGATGACGTTGAAAGCGATCTGCTTGGTGAACTTGCGGGGCTCGACCTGGTCGCCGACGAAGATCGCGCGGGACTGTTCGAACAGCTCGTCCATCCCGGCCTTCCCGGCGCCGCTGGTCGACTGGTAGGTCGCAACGACCACGCGCCTGATCGTCGCCGCATCGTGGAGCGGCTTCAGGGCCACCACCATCTGCGCGGTCGAGCAGTTGGGATTGGCGATGATGTTGCGCGCCTTGTAGCCGTCGATCGCGTCCGGGTTCACTTCCGGCACGATCAGCGGCACGTCCGGGTCCATGCGA
>CAYPFE010000148.1:0-7405 GCA_964409895.1 uncultured Novosphingobium sp. | reverse complement strand
CGGCCACCACGGCGCAGGCTGGCTCGAAGCCCGAGATACTGGGCCAGCTGGCCGATCACTTTGCCGACGTCTATGAACTGGATCGGGGTCTGGTTCTCGACCGGCTCGAACAGCGGGAGACCTTGGGCAGTACCGGCTTCGGTCGCGGCGTTGCCATACCGCATGCCCGCGTACCCGGGCTTCGGCGATCCGTAGCCGTATTCATGCGCCTCGATTCGCCGGTCGATTTCGATTCGGTGGACGGCGTGCCAGTCGGCCTGGTTTTCGGCCTGCTCTCGCCAGAGAAATCGGGTGCGGCGCATCTGCACGCCCTGGCGGCGATTTCAAGGATGATGCGCGACGAACGATTGCACGAAATGCTCGTAGATGCGCCGGGAGCCGAAGCACTGTACGGCCTGCTCGACAATGTCTTCGACCGCGACGCAGCCTGAATTATCCGGTGCCGGGCTGCACTGGAAAGCGCTGGAGAGTCTTTACGCTTCCGCGCCGGTAAACCGGCTGTTCGATTCGACGCTGCGTGTCGAAGCGCCCGGCGAAGCGCGGATTCAATTCACAGTTGACAAGAACTTCCATCACGCGGCTGGAGCCGCGCACGGCACGATCTACTTCAAGATGCTCGACGATGCCGCGTTCTACGCAGCGAACACGCTGGTTACCGATCGCTTCCTGCTGACGACCTCGTTCAACCTGCACTTCACCGCCCCGATCAAGCAGGGACAGGTCATCGCCGAGGGGCGGTGGATCAGCGGGCGGCGGCGGGTGTTCGTCGCCGAATCGCGCCTTATCACGCCTGACGGCGAGGAAATCGGACGAGGCACCGGCACATTCATGCGCTCCCGCATCGCGCTTTCCAGCCTCAGCGGATATTCCGAGGCACTCAAGGCGCAGGCATGACATGGACGCGCGTCTGCCTGCACATCTGGAAGTTTCGGCTTTGATCCGCCAGGTCGAAGCCGAGGGTGGCTTTGGGACAGTTCTCCGAAAAGGTGAACGCGAGGCCGGTACAATCCTTGTCGTATTGATGGAAAACGGCAAGGATTCACGAGCTTATGAGCGCATGCCGCAGCTCGATGGAACCCGCGCCTGGCATTGCGCGATGCGCCAAGCATCGGACAATGCTGAAGAATTCTCCAGCTACCTTGAAAGGCGCGCCAGTCAGGACCCGGATTTGTGGCTTTTGGAACTGGATATCGCTCGTGGTGAACGGTTCATCGGATTGGAACCCCATTCCGGTTGACTTTGCTGCGCTGCACCATAGGTGGCGCCCTGCTCACGCGCAGGCGGCCAGGATGACGAACAGGTTATTCGGCTAGCACGCAGACGGGGGGCCGCCGCCGGGAACGGACAAACACTCGAATGCCCTGATGGGGCAGTTTGCTTCCACCCGGGCCGGGCGCGCTCACCGCTTTTGACCGGAAAATAATGCGAAGTAAGCTGCAATTGGCCAGCGGCATTGCCGTGGCCGCTACATTACTGACTGCACTAGTCGGCGCCTCGGGACCGGGCGTCGCCGCCGAAGAGGCGGATCCCATGAACGATCCTGATACCATTGTAACGCAATTCATCTCCGAACCCGTCGTGCAGCAACTGCCTGCCGCGACAATGGAGAGCGCGCAGGACGACGAAACGGATACTGTCGCCAGTGCATCGACCCTGGCAGAGCTGAAGGCAGCCCAATCACAGCCCGGCGAATTGTCCCGGGAAATGCATTGCCTTGCAGGTGCCATCTACTTCGAAGCCAGAGGCGAGCCGCTAAAAGGACAGCTGGCGGTTGGCCGCGTGATCGTGGAACGCGCCAGCTCGGGCCGCTTCCCGCAGAGCTATTGCGGCGTGGTATTCCAGCCTTCGCAGTTTTCCTTTGCGCGCGGAGACCGCATGCCAGCGATTCGCTATGCTTCTCAGGCGTGGCGCGATGCCGTCGCGATCGCCCAGATTGCCGATGAAGGAAGCTGGGACAGCCCCGTCGAAGGCGCCTTGTTCTTCCACGCCAGCCGGGTGTCACCCGGATGGCGGCTCAAGCGACTGGCGCGGATCGGCAATCACGTTTTCTACAGATAGGCGCCGATCGTTACTCGCTGAACTGCACCCAGACCGGAGCGTGATCGCTTGCCTTTTCCCGGCCTCGATGCGCCTTGTCGACGCCGCAGGCGGCAAGCCGGTCGGCCAGCTCCGGCGAAAGCAGGGCATGATCGATGCGGAAACCGTGGTCCCGCTGCCAGGCGCCTGCCTGGTAATCCCAGTAGGTCCAGACACCGCCGCGCGGGTTGTGCGTCTCTAGCGCATCCGTCCAGCCGTCACCGAGCAGCCTGGCATAGGCATCGCGCGATTCAGGCTGCATCAGGGCGTCGTCGGCCATCGCAGGCGGCGACCAGACGTCGTTGTCGCGCGGAATGACATTGTAATCGCCCAGCACGACCGCAGGTACTTCTTCTGCGGCAATCTCCTTCATCCGATCGCGCAGCCGCTTCATCCAGCGCAGCTTGTAGTCGAATTTCGGTCCGGGCAGCGGATTGCCGTTCGGCAGATAGATGCAGGCGATGCGCAGTCCAAAGACGTCCGCTTCGAGATAACGGGAGTGGTCGTCCTCGGGTTCCCCGTCGAGGCCACGTTTGAACTCTTGCGGTTCCACGCCATCGGCCAGGATAGCCACGCCATTGAAGCTCTTCTGGCCGTGCCAGATCGCCTTGTAGCCGATCTTCTCGAACTCGCCGGCTGGGAAATTCTCGTCCATCGACTTGATTTCCTGGAGACAGGCAACCGAGGGGCGCGTTTCCTCCAGCCATTCGAGCAGGCGCGGGAGGCGCGCCTTGATGCCGTTGATATTGAAGCTCGCAACCTTGATCACACGGCGAAACTCGAACCGCAGCCGCAGCCCGCGGTGGCCTTGGGATTTTCCACCCTGAATGCCGCGCCTCCCAGCGATTCCACGAAATCCACGACGCATCCGGCGACGAATTCGAGACTCACCGGATCGATCACCAGCTTTACCCCGCCTGTTTCCGCGACAGCGTCATCGGCTTCGGGTGCATCGGCAAGGCCGAACTGGTATTGAAATCCCGAACAGCCGCCGCCTTCGACGGAGAGCCGCAGGATTGCCGGCTTGCCCTGCTTCTGCGCTATCGCTGAAACGCGATCCGCCGCTGCCGGGCTGAGTGTGAGGGTGGCTGCTTCCATGAGCGGGATGTAGTGTCTGAGCTTGCCATGGGCAAGCTCGGCCAAGCCTTTTCAGGCAGTCTGGATGTAATTACGCATGGCTTCGGCCTCGGCTTCGATCTTGTCGATCCGGTACTTGACGAGGTCGCCGATCGATACGAAGCCGATCATCCGGCCTTCGTCCATCACCGGCAAGTGCCTGATCCGGCGTCTGGTCATCAGCGACAAGGCGGCCAGCGCGCTGGCATCCGGCCCGACGGTGACGGGCGGCGATGTCATGACCTCGCGCACTTGCCGCTCCAGGACCTGTGGACCGTCTTCGGCGATGCGATAGATCACGTCACGTTCGGAAAAAATGCCGACCACTTCGCCATTCTCGATGACCGGGAGCGCGCCGAATTTTCGCTGGGCAAGCAAGCCGACTGCTTCGCCGACACTGCATGCCGCATCGCATGTCGCAATGTCCGTGTTGCGAGTTTCGATCAAGCTTCCGACCGTCATGCCGCATCTCCCCCGGTGCTGCCTGCTTATGCCAGAAAAGCCGGACATTTTCCAGAACGGCAATACCGGTTCCAAAAACGGTTGCGGCCTCGCGGGAGCAAGAGCATGGAGGAGCCGTGGTGCCGCAATCTCCCCTTGATGACCCCGAAAACGCCGCCTTCGCCTGGGCGCTTTACCGCAGGCTTATGCGTTTCATGGTCGCGGTGACGCTGGCGACCGTCGTCGTTGCGTTGGGTCTGCTGTATCGTGCCAACGGGTTCGTATCGGTCCATCTATACATCGCGACCGCGCTGGGAATAGGCGTCATGATGATGCTGACGGCGGCGCTGATGGGTCTTGTCTTCCTGTCCAGCGGGACCGGCCACGATGATGCCATCGCCGATCCGCTTGAGGATGAATGGCCGGGATAGGCTTGCAGGCGCTAGTCTGGAATCGTCAGGATTCGGGCGGATAGAGGCGGAATTCCTCGACTGGTTTACCGCCGATCAGGTGTTCCTGGATGATCCGCTCCAGCACCTCTTCGCTGCAGCTGTGGTACCAGACGCCTTCGGGCCAGACCACCGCCACGGGGCCCGCCGCACAGATCCTGAGGCAGTCCGCCTTGGTGCGATAGACGCCGCCGTCTTTGTCGATCTTCAGCTGTTTTAGGCGGGACTTGAGGTATTTCCACGAGGCGGCACCGGTCTCGCGTTTGCAACACAAGCCCTTTTCGGATTCGGCGCACAGGAATATGTGGCGTTCTATCTTGTCGCCGCCGTAGGCGGTCAGCGCGCGGCGGGCGGTTCCGAGCTCCTGGGAGTCTGCAGTCATGGTTTCAGCATCCATTTTCTGACCGCTTCGACAAAGCCCGGCGGGTTCTCGACCGGTCGCCCATCGAGCATGCACACCAGCACAGCCTGCGCATAGGCCACCAGAGCGCCGCCTTGCGTCACGAGATGGCCGATCGTGTGACTGGTCCTGCCGACGGCGACGGCGGCCAGATGATTGTCGAGCGCGTCGGGATAGCGTGCCTGACCGAGAAACTCGATCGACAGGCTGACCGCCATCGAATTGATGCCATGGCCATCGAGCGCCACGTCATAGGCGCACACATGGTGGAACCGGATCCGGCCTTCCTGGAGAATATCGGCCAGCGCGGCATTGTTGACGTGATGATGGAAGTCGAGATCGGTAAAGCGCGGCTCGATCGCGCAGCTGAACGGGTAGCGGGCAGGATCGAGCAAGGCTGCATCGGGTTTTGGCATGGCTCGTCCCGGTAAGTCGTCAGCGCGGTCGCGTCCAGCTTCGGATGGGCGGGCGGATCAGCCCTTCTTGCCTGCGATACGTTTGATTTCTGCCGCGACCATGCATTCGACGAGTGGCGGCAGGTTCTTGTCGAGCCATTCCGCGAGTGCCGGCCGCAAGAGTTCGCGCACCAGGCCCTCCAGCGAGGTCTCGCCCGACCGGACGATCTGCGGGGGCACCCCCGGCTCGGCAAGCATGCTGAGCGCCGCCAGGGATTCGCGCATGCTGGCCTGGCGATCTTCGCCCAGCAAAGGGGTGTCCTCGACCTCGTCGCTTACGAGAGTGCCACTTTCGGCGAGATCGAGGACATCTTCGTCATCGATATCCTCGGGCATGCCGGTTGTTTCCTTGCGCCGGCGCTCTTCCGCGGCCTCGGCGCGATTGTCCCTGGCAATGACCTTCTTGATCGACTCGAGAATCTCCTCGACCGTCGGTTCGACCTCCTGCCGCATTGAATGCACCCCTTGCAAAGTCACTTCGTGGAAATTTCGCCGTCCTGAACCGGCGTGTCAACGGTTCGCGTCGATTGCGCGGCTGGAGCGGGATCGTTCTCCCAGTCGAACCATTTGCCGCGCACCCGGCGATAGTTGACCTCGGGATCGTAGAGCGGACCGCCATCGAGGCCGAGGTCGCGCGCTTCCGCTTTGCCCATGGCGGCGAGCAGCGAGAAGCCCGCGACATAGGCATTGCGCCGCGCCGTCACCAGCCGGACCTGTGCGGAAAGGAGCTCCTGTTCGGCATCAAGGATGTTGAGGATCGTCCGGTTGCCGACGCTGTTTTCCGCACGCACGCCTTCAAGGCTGAGTTCCGCTGCCGATACGGCCAGCTGGGTCGATTCGATCAGTTCCTGTGCCGCCTGCCATGACGAGTAGGCGGCGCGGGTCTGCGCGATGACGTCGCGCTCAACGGCGATTTCGGTTTCCAGCGCCGCCGATGCCCGTGCCTGCGCCTGCCTGCGCAGTGCCGCCGGGCGACCGCCCTGGTAGATCGGGATCGAAAGCCGGGCACCGACCTGCGCGGTCTTTTCCTTCTGGGTGAAGGTACTCGCAACCGGGCCGCCGAGCGTTCCGAAATAGTCGTTATAGGCACCCGTGCTGTAGAGGTTGAGCGACGGCAGACGGTTGGAGCCTGCGACATCGATATCGTGCTCGGCCGCCTTGCTGCGCTCCCTTGCGGCAATGATGTCGGGATTGAAATCGAGCGCGGTCGCGACTGCCTGGTCCGCCGATTCGGGAAGTGCCGGCAAGGGCGGCGGCGGCGCAAGCTCTCCTGGAACCATGCCCACCAGCTGTATGAAGAATTCGCGGGCCGCGGAAAGGTTGGCCTCGGCCGATTGCGTGTCGCCCCTGGCCAGCGCCAGCCGCGCCTGCGACTGCGCGACATCGGTCCTGGTCAGGTCGCCGATCTCGAAACGGTCGCTCGTCGCCTGCAGGTTGACGCCGAGCACTTCGACGAGCTTGCGGTTCAGCGAAACGACCGCTTCCTGCAGGATTACGTCCATATAGGCGGCCACGACGCCTGAAAATATCGAGGATTCCGTTCCGCGCAGGTCTGCCTGGCCGGCCTCGACCCTGGTCTTTGCCGCCTTGACCGCATTGCGCACGCCGCCGCCGGAATAGATCGGCACACCAAGCTGGACCTGCGAATTGAGTACGCGCTCAGGGCTGGTGAAGTTGTTGGCGCTGCGTTTGACGAATTCGGTATAGCTGGTCGTATTGGTGATCGAAGGACGCCCGTCCGCCTTTGCGATCGGCACGCTTTCATCGGTTGCGCGCTGGTTTGCCCTGGCCGCTTGCAGCGTTGGATTGGTGCGATAGGCTGCCTCCAGCGCGTCCTGCAATGTGCTGGGCTGTGTCTCCGCACGCGCCTGACCCGCCAGCGCCAGCAGCCCGATCCCGGCAAGCAGGCCGGAGCGCAGGGCGTCAAGCGCCATGTTAGAAGGTCCAGCGCTTCGGTTCGGCGAATTCGGCCAGAATGGGCATGCCAATCTCGGCAACCGGCAACAGCGTGACATCGCCCGCTGTCTTGCGCCCCGCTGCAAGACGGGTAACGCCGCGCTCTACAATCCCGGTAACGATACGTCCGCCATCGCAAAGCTGTGCGGCGAGCGGCTTGGGAAGGTTCTCTATGGCGCCGTCTATCACTACCAGAGAATAGGCGCCGTTGCCGCGCTTGCCTGCCGCTTCGGGCGGATTGAGAACATCGAGGTTGCCTGCCAGCACGCCCAGCAATGCAGCCAGGTAACCCTTGGCGTCCCCGACCAGCAACACCTTGTCATTTGCCGAAGGCGCTGCTTCCGCCAGTATCTTGCCATGCACAAGAGGCGAGGCGAGCGAGCGGCCTTCGCCCAGCGGAATCGCCCGGTCGATATAGGCGGCATCGCGCATCGCGGCAGGGACATAGTCCTCGCGCGGCACTTTCATCATTGCTGCGAGCACCCAGGGCTGGTTTACCCCGCTGGTCCGCA
>CAYPFE010000147.1:0-7430 GCA_964409895.1 uncultured Novosphingobium sp. | reverse complement strand
ATGTTCGGCGGAGAAGCCCCAGAACCTGCCGTAATATTCGGGATCGCCGATCATCACCTGTGGCAGCGGCGCACGCTCGTCCAGGCTGCCGAGGCTGGCCGCCATCAGGGCCTGCCCGAAACCGCGCATCTGTATCTCGGGCAGTACCGCGACCGGGCCGACCATGATCATCGGATGGGCGCGGCCATCAGGGTCTGTCAGCGCTACCGGCCAGCACTGGATGGTACCGGCAAGCAGGTCGTTTTCGTCGAGCGCGGCAAAGCTCAGACCAGGAAGCCAGTCGGTCCCCTCGCGGATCTTGTAGGCAGTACGTTGCTTGCGCTCTGGCTCGAAGGCACGGTCGAGCAGGTCCTCGATCAGGATGGGATCGACGGCGTCGAGAGGTATGATCTTGGCTTCGGCCATAGCCGCGCGCCGATAGGGGCGAAGCGCGCGATTGTCGACAGGAATTACTTTGCGCGCGGGGTCAGTTTGAGCAGGCGGCTGCGGTCACCGCGGCGGCCATCCTCAATCACCCAGATCGCTCCGTCCGGTCCTTCGGCAATCGAACGGATGCGCTGAGGCATGGAATAGAAGGCGGCTTCTCGTGCCTTGTCTCCATCAATAGCGACACGCACCAGTCCGGCTGGATTCATCGCGGCAATCAGGACCTGGCCCTGCCAATCGGGAAACAGCGAACCGCCGTAGACGATCATGTCGCCCGGAGCGATCACCGGATTCCAGCTGACTGCGGGCGCTGAGAGATCGGGCCGTGTGGCATGGTCCGGAATCCTCTCACCGCTGTAATGCTTGCCTTCGGACACGACAGGCCAGCCATAGTTGGCTCCTTTCCGGACGAGATTGAGTTCATCCCCGCCGCGCGGCCCGTGTTCCAGGTCCCACAGCCGTCCCTCGGCATCGAATGCGAGGCCGAGAATATTGCGGTGGCCAAAGCTCCAGATCTGGTTCGTCGGCGAGGGCCTGTCCGCGAACGGATTTCCGGTTGCAGGCGTGCCATCTGGCAGCAGCCTGACGATGCTGCCGAGGTTGTTCGTCAGGTCCTGGGCCGGCGTCATATGCTGGCGGTCGCCCGAGGCGATGTACAGGAATTGGCCGTCCGGCGAGAATGTCAGACGGTGTGAATAATGGCCTCTTCCGCTGACCTTGGGCTGGCGCCAGATGACCGCGAGGTCCTGCAGCTCGCATGCGAGGTCGGTGGCACAGACCATCTTGGCCCTCGCGACAGCGGCTCCCCGGGTATCGCCATCGCCCGCTTCGGCCCAGCTGAGGTAGACAATGCGTGAATCGAGTTTGCTGCTGTCCTGTCCGGGCGCAAAGATGAAATCGCCAAGACCGCCCTGGCCGCCATAGTCGACCTTGGGAACGCCGGTCACGCTTCCAAGCCTGCCATCGGGCCAGCGGAACCGGATACTCCCCTGCATTTCGGTGATGAACAACACGCCGGTTCCGGCGTCGAATTCCATGGCCCAGGGCTTCTCGAAAATTTCGAATTCCGTGATTTCAAAGACGTCTTGTGCATCTTTTTCCCCTGCACGGTTGGCACCGCAGCTTGCGAGGCTGATGGCAAGCAGGGAAAAGGCGGCAAGGAGTTTCGTTCGCATCATCATGGCTGCCATAGCACACTATAGCGACAGTCCTGCCAAGGACAATTGCGCTTCGCTGGTCATCGGCGTCGATGAGGCGGGGCGGGGGCCGCTTGCCGGGCCCGTCGTGGCCGCGGCTGTGCTGCTGGGCGCGGATGCCCCGGATGACCTCGCCGATTCCAAGAAGCTTACGCAGCGGCGGCGAGGTCATCTAGAAGGCCGCATCAAGGAAAGCTGCGACTGGTCGGTCGGTGTCGCCAGTGTCGAGGAAATCGACCGGATTAACATATTTGCAGCCACCATGCGGGCCATGACGCGCGCGGTTGCGGGACTGTGCGACAAGCTGGATTGCGATCCGGCCGAAGTGCTGATCGATGGAAACAAGACGCCAGAGGGGCGTTGTGAGCAATGGCGCTGGCCGGCTCGAGCCATCGTTGGCGGGGATGCAACGGAGTCCTGCATTTCCGCTGCCTCGATCATCGCCAAGGAACATCGCGACCGCTTGATGCGCGAATTGGCGCAGGCTCATCCGGCATATGGTTGGGAACGCAATGCGGGCTATGGTACGGCCGAGCACATGGAGGCGCTGCGCCGCCATGGGGCGAGCCCGCATCACCGCCGCAGTTTCGCGCCGGTCGCACAACTGGAGATGGAGCTATGAGCGGATTTACCGCTGACGATGTCCCTGGCCAGTCCGGCCGCTGCTTCCTGGTTACAGGCGCCAACACAGGACTGGGCTTCGAAGCTGCGAAAGTGCTGGCAGCGCGTGGCGCGCGGGTGCTGCTCGGCTGCCGGAACCGGGACAAGGCCGAGGAGGCGATGGAGCGCATTCGCGGGGAGCATCCGGGTGCCGACCTTTCATTCGTGCCGCTCGACCTTGCCGATCTCGACAGCGTGCGAGAGGCTTCCGAGATCGTTGGTCGCGAGCCTCGGCTGGACGTTCTCGTCAACAACGCAGGCGTGATGTTTACGCCGTTCGAGCAAACGAAACAGGGTTTCGAACTGCAATGGGGCGTCAATCACCTTGCGGGGTTTGCGCTCACCGGCCTGCTGCTGCCGAAGCTGGCTGAGGGCCAGGCTCCACGCGTTGTGGTGACTTCGAGCCTTGCCCACAAGCGCGGGGATATCACGTGGGACGACCTCAATGCCGAAAAGAGTTACAGCCGTGTCCAGCGCTATTCGGACAGCAAGCTCGCGAACCTCCTGCATGTGTTCGAACTGGATCGCCGGCTGAAGGCAACGGGTTCCCCTGTCGTGACAGCCGCCTGTCATCCTGGATTCGCCAGCACGGACCTCTCGCGCCATATCGGACCACTGAATTTCCTTTTCCCGATCGGTGGCCTGCTCTTCAACAGTGCGGCTCAGGGGGCGTGGCCGACGTTGCAGGCGGCTACGGGTGGAATCGAGCCGGGAGCCTACTACGGGCCCCAGCGCCTGTTCGAAACCGCAGGCAAGTCGGGGCTGGCAAAGCGGTCAGGCGCATCAATGGCGCCGGATCTTGCGAAGCGGTTGTGGGATGTTTCAGTTGAAATGACAGGCATCGATCCCGGTATCTAGGGTCCGGTCCCTAGCCGCCGAACGCCTTGTTCCGCATGGCGTCGATATAGACTTGTGCCCCGTTGCGGACAGCATCGGGCGCCGGGTCTTCCTTTCGTGCAGCTGTCATCGTGGACATGTCTTCGGTCGTGTTGACGACAGGGTAGGGCTCGTCCGGAACCGGCACGCCAAGAAAGGCGCATAGCGGTTCCCAGCCATCGCCAAGCCGGTGCACCAGCAGGCGCTCGGGCGGTAGCGAGGCGATGACCTCTTCTTCCCGGCGTCGATAATAGTCGACCATGAAGGCCCGGTCACCGATGCGGTCGTGAAAATCGCGGGTTACCGCCTGCCTGAAGAATTCGCCCAGCGGCGCTTCGCTGGTTTTGACCAGGCTGTCGGGAGAGAAGATCGTGCGCGTGACAGAATCGAACCAGCCTTCCGCGTCGCGGGTGGAAAGGATCACTTTCGAGTCCGGATAATAATCGGTGAGCTCCCGCCAGTAATTGGCGGTTGGGTAGTCGACTGTCGAAGCGAAGCCATCGAAGATCGCATCCCAGTCCGGCGAACCCTGGATTACCTGCATCCATTGCGGAAACCGGACTTCGGGAGCCGACGTGATTTCCAGCATGTGGTAGCATGGCCCAAAACCGACATGCTCAAGCGCCAGTTTCAGCGACAGCGTGCCGGTGCGGCCGAGCCCCGCTCCTACGACCTTGAGCGCCATCGTAATCTCCCAATTGCTGTTCGTGTGCGGGCTAGCTCAGCGCGGCACAGCGGGCGACCCAAAAAATACCTGCGCCGAGTCTTTTGCGCCACACCACCATATGTTGAGTCCCCGCGAATTGGATGGACTCAACATGATGTGACGGACTCGTTTCGTTCTCACCGCGTTGACCGGCTGTTAACGATGAATCGCTAGGATTCCTCGCGAGTCGCGGCTTGACGCGGCCTGTGGATAACTCCACCCTGAAAGGCTCGTGACAGGGGAATTCGAGAAACAATGGCGCAAGCACTGCTCAAGAATCGTTCGCCAGCGACAAGCAGGACGACGCTGCCGCTGGGGCAGATCTTGCCTGGGGATTGCGTCGAGGCGATGCGCAGCCTGCCGTCGAAATCGGTGGACATGGTCTTTGCCGATCCGCCCTACAACTTGCAACTGGGGGGCGATCTCAACCGCCCGGACGGCAGTCACGTCGATGCAGTGACCGACGACTGGGACCGTTTCGACAGCTTCGCCGCCTATGACGCCTTTACCCGCGACTGGCTTGCCGAGGCGCGCCGGGTCTTGAAGCCCGACGGCACGCTGTGGGTGATCGGCAGCTATCACAATATTTTCAGGGTCGGCACTATCCTGCAGGACCTTGGCTTCTGGATCCTCAACGACATCGTTTGGCGCAAGGCGAACCCGATGCCCAATTTCCGTGGCACGCGCTTCACCAATGCGCATGAAACGCTGATCTGGGCGTCAATGGGCGAGAAGGCGCGCTACACCTTCAATTACCGGCAGATGAAAACGCTGAACGACGAGCTGCAAATGCGGTCGGACTGGGTGCTGCCGATCTGCGGCGGCCAGGAGCGGATCAAGAAGGACGGCCACAAGGCGCATCCCACGCAGAAGCCTGAAGCGCTGCTTTTTCGTGTGGTGCCGGCGACCACCGAAAAGGGCGATGTCGTGCTCGACCCGTTCTTCGGGACCGGCACGACTGGCGCGGTGGCAAAGCGGCTTGGCCGGGACTGGATCGGTTGCGAGCGCGAACAGGCCTATCGCGATGTCGCGCTGGAACGCATTGAGATGGCGCTGGAGCTCGATGAAAGCGCGCTTTCGACCATGCAGGTCGGCAGGTCCGCGCCAAAGGTGGCATTCGGCACGCTGGTCGAGACCGGCTGGATCGCACCGGGTAGCGAAATCACCGACAAGAAGCGCCGATTCAAGGCGCAGGTCCGTGCAGACGGCTCGCTGGTGTCGGGCAAGGAACAAGGTTCGATCCACAAGCTCGGCGCGGTCCTGCAGGATGCGCCATCATGTAACGGCTGGACGTTCTGGCATATCGAACACGACGGCGAGATGAAGCCGCTCGACGCAATCAGGCAGCTCTACCTGCTGGCGACGGAGCCGTGACAGCCTCCGTCTACCTGCGTCCCATTGCCCTTTGCGACAGCCCGCAGAGCGAGGAGGGCGAATGCGTCCGCCTCGGCGGCTCTCTGGCATGGGCGAGCAGGTTCGCGGTGATCGTCCGCGAGAACGGTAAGGTCGTTTCGCGCGAGAGGGTATCGGCACAAGACTTGGCTCCGGTGATTTCAAGATTGCCTGGTGACCTTTCCGCTGCGGCGGAAGTGCAATGGTCGGATTTCGGCCGGAGCCATGGACCCATGACCTGCGGCGAACGAGTCATCCGGCACGACCAGCCGCAGGTCATGGGCATACTCAACGTCACGCCTGACAGTTTTTCGGATGGAGGCCAGTTTCTCGACGATCCCGACGTGGCCAGCGAACATTCCGCAGCGATGCTGGAAGCGGGCGCGGCGATCATTGATGTTGGCGGGGAATCGACACGGCCCGGCGCGGCGGCGGTCTGGGAAGGCGATGAACTCAAACGGGTGATACCCGCCATCGAAAGGCTTGCCGGTTCCGGCGCTGCCATCAGCATCGACACGCGTCGCCCCGCTGTGATGGAAGCAGCCCTCAAGGCGGGTGCGCATGTTATCAACGACGTGTCCGCGTTGCGCTATGATCCGCGCAGTCTTGAACTCGCCGCGAGTGCCGGGGTGCCGGTAGTGCTGATGCATGCGCCGGGCAAGGGCGACGACCTGCATTCCGACGGCGACTATGGGGATGTCGTGCTGGACGTCTTCGACTGGCTTCGGGACCGTCGCGATGCGGCGTTGGACGCTGGAATTGCCCGAGACAGGATAATCCTAGATCCCGGCATCGGTTTCGGAAAATCGGTCGCCGACAATCTCGCGCTGCTGAACGCCCTGCCGTTGTTTCACGCCCTCGGCCAGCCACTGCTGGTGGGCGCCAGCCGGAAACGCATGATCGGGGCGTTGTCGAACGAGGCGCCTGCGCATCAGCGCATCGGCGGCTCGTTGGTGTTGGCGGCGAAGGCCTTGGAAGCAGGCGTCCACCTGCTGCGGGCCCACGACGTGGCCGAGACAGTACAGGCTGTGCGCGTCTGGCGGGGCCTGCGCGATGCGGCACTCACGGATTTCGCTCAGCTGCCCGCCTGATTAGAGGCTGTAACCGCTGTCGCTCACCAGCACGGTGCCGGTGATGTTCGTTGCGGCGTCCGAAAGCAGGAAGCCGATCTGACCGGCAAGGTCGTCCGCCTTCGCAAACGCGTGCTCGCCGCCGACTTGCCCGCCAGCGATGCGCAGCGCCTCCTCGTGCCCATGTTCGGCTGCCAGCGCCTTGAACTGGTCCGTCGTGGTCCAGATCGGTGTGTCGACCCGTCCGGGGGCCACGGCATTGATCCTGATGCCGTCCGCAAGGTGCTCGGCTGCGGCGATCTTCGCGAGATGCGCAACACCGGCCTTGCTCGTTCCATAGGCGCCGGTCATGGCGGTCGGGCTGACACCGACGACCGAGCTAGTCAGCACGATACTCTTCCCTCCGCCCGCCCTCTTCATTACGCGCAGTGCCGTTCGCAGGCCGAGAAACACGCCGTCTAGATTGATGCCCATGATTCGCCGCCATTCGGCGAAATCCAGTTCAGTGAGCGGCCCGCCATTCGCGACGCCCGCATTGATATGGGCATGATCGAGGCGGTCCAGTTCGCCTTCGATCTGTTCCCATAGAGCTGGATCGGCTACGTCACCGGCGATGCGCCGAAGCTGGCAGCCGAGATCGAGTTCATCCAGCCCTTCAGAATCGATGTCCACGGCGATGATTTCAGCGATTTCATGCGCATCGAGCCATTCGGCAACCGCCTTGCCGATGCCCGATGCCACGCCGGTTATCAGCGCGGTGCGTCCGGCGAAGTTCATGCCGCCTCGACCCACAGCCGTTCGAAACGCATGGTCTGGAGCTTCCAGCCGTCGGCGGCGCGGGAATAGGTGTCATGGTAATAGCCATAGCCCGTGAAGCGGCTGTATTTCATCCCGGGCGGATAGAAGAAGCGGCCGGTAAAGATCCAGATGGCACGGGCGCTGTCGGGGCTTTCGATTTCGATTTCGGCCTGATGTCTCTGGTGCGAGGTCACGAAGCCGTCGAGCGCCTGCGCGCGCCAGCTGTCGCGCCCGCGCATGACGATGTTCATTTCGGGTAGGAAGTCCACGCCGCTGGTGGGATCGGTGCAGCAGCCCATGCAATCG
>CAYPFE010000146.1:0-7448 GCA_964409895.1 uncultured Novosphingobium sp. | reverse complement strand
GGGGCGATGCAAAGTTGAGCCCCGCCAGCGCCTCGGACAGCAATTCGTCGAACCGGCGAGCGCGGAATTCGCCAGCCGCGACAAGGAAGGCGCAATCGGATTGGGTCAGCAGCTGACGCAGCTCCGCCGGAGTTGAAAGCGTGCTGAACGGAAGCAGCACTGCCCCAATTCGGGCGACGGCGAGCATGGCGACGATGAATTCAACGCCGTTGGACAGCAAGAGGCCGATGTGCGAGCCCTTGCCGGCACCTGCTGCCAGAAAACCCTTGGCAAGCGAGCGCGATTTGGACTCTACTTCGGAAAACGTAAGGGTGTCGGTATCGCTTGCGAAGAAAACCGCGTCGCCCTGCGCCGCGACATGACTGGCGAGCAGCGCGGGAATGGTGAGCGGCAGTCCGTCACCGGCCTCGATTACAGTCGCAGTCATTCGCTCCCTTCGGTTCAATCGACGCGTTCGCAGGCGATGCTTGCCATATAGCCGTATTTCACCCAATGCCTAATCGGTTCCGTCAGATTACGCGGCGTAACGTCGAGAGAGAGGTGAACGCCATAAGGATCGGTTTCAGGGAATTTCGGGGGCTCCTGCTGGCGCTGCCAATTCTTTTTGGTGGGGCTGCGCAATCATCGGCTGAGGCGCCAATCGCGGGGCTGACTTGCGACGATACTCTCAAAGAGCAGTTCAGGCCGGATGAGCTGACGAAAGTCGTGCTCGTAAAGCCCTATGCCAAGGGTGACGCGCTTGTCCTGCCCGGCGACGATCCGGCGATGGCGCCGAAAGTGGGGAACGACATCTGTCTCGTGAAATTGATGGTGGGGCCGGGAAATCCAGGTCCCGAGGGGGCACCGTCGACGTCCGACGGAATTGGCATCGAAATCTGGTTGCCATCGAAGGCGAATTGGAACGAGCGCATCCACGCGCTGGGCGGTGGCGGCTTCCAGGGCGGAGCGGCGGGCTCGGCTGACAACATCGGCAATCCGATGGCGGCTGCCGTTGCCTTTACCGAAGGCGCGGTCTCCTCGTCGAGCGATGCCGGCCATGCCAGCGTTCCCAAGAATTACGGCATTCCCGACAGCGGGGGCGATTTCCTGATGCTGCCCGATGGCTCGCCGAATGCGGTGCTGTGGCATGATTATTCGGTGCGTGCGCTTCATGAGCAGGCGGTCAAGACCAAGGCGCTGACGGATGCCTATTACGGCAGGCCCGCGCGCTACAGCTATTGGGACGGCAGTTCGACGGGGGGCAGGCAGGGCCACAAGCTCGCCCAGGCGCATCCCGAGGATTTCGACGGCATCATCGCCAACCTGCCGGCGATCAACTTCGTGCCGCTGCTCGCCTCGATGCTCTGGCCCCAGCTGGTGTTCGAACGCGATCTCGGCGGCGAGCCACTGACTGTTGAGCAGCAGGACCTTGTCTCGAGGGCGGCGATCAAGGCGTGCGACACCGTGGGCGGCCAGCACCTCGGCTTCATCATGGACCCGGCGCAGTGCCGCTACGACCCGGTGATGGACCCCGGAGTGCTCTGCGTGCTCGAAGGCGGCGCCAACGAGGGTCCCGAATGCCTTACCCGCAAGCAGGCGGTGGCGGTCAACAAGATCTGGTATGGACCGAGCGAAGACGGTTCCGTGCCCGATCCGGCAGAAGACAACGGCTGGAACATTCCGGTCGGCGGCAAACAGCTGTGGTTTGGTCCCGCACGGGGGACCTCGCTGTGGAACTGGTTCTTCACTGCGATGCTGGGGCGACCGGCGGGCGTCGCCAATCCGGGTGCAGCATCCTTCCTCGGCGCGCATGGCGTTGCATTGGCGGCAGGCAACCCGAAACTCGCGGGGACCGATTTCCTCAACGGCCGCGGCAATGGCGAGGACGGCTGGAAAGAACTGAGCTATGAGGAATTCGCCGAGGCGGTCAGGCGCGGCAATGTACTGGACGCCACGACATTCTCACAGATCAACACCGATAACCCGGACCTCTCGGCCTTCGAGGCGGCAGGCGGCAAACTGCTGTTCTGGCACGGCACCAATGACGAAGTGATCCCGGTGCAGGGCTCGATGCAGTATTACGACAGCGTGGTCGAGGCGATGGGCAGCCTCGAGCGCGTTCAAGACTTCTACCGCTTCTATGTCGTTCCCGGCGCCGGCCACCAGTCGCCCAACGGCACCGCCAATCCGGCAGCGAATCCGCCGATCTTCTCCCGCGACGGTCTTTATGCGCACTTGGTCAAATGGGTGGAGCAGGGCGAGGCGCCGGGACGCATCGTGCTCGAATCGCCATCGGCACAACCTGTCACGCGCAGCCAGCCAGTCTGCCCCTATCCCGCGAAGGCGCGCTACGCCGGCGGCGATCCCAACGCCGCCGAGAGCTACGACTGCGCGCTGTGATTATTCCGCCGCGATGCTGAGCGGCATCGCCTCGCCCGTGCCGCGCTGGTCGATGACCCAGCGGACGTTGCGCCGGAGCGGCTCGATCCCGTCGTGCGGCATGCCGGGCGGCAGGTGGTGCATCGCCTCGAAGATCGTCATCGGGTCGTTGCCTTCGAGCGGCACCATGCGCTGGATGCCCGCGAGCGACAGCGGGTCGAGCAGCCGGTCGCGCAGGCTTTCGGGATAGACGCCGACCGTCTGGGTGGTATCGTCGCACCACTGGACGATGTCGAGCAGGTCTTCCATCGGCACGAAATTGACGACGCGGTTGTTGAGATCGCCGAAGAAATCGACGCGGTCCTCGAATTTCGAGATGACGAAACCGCCGTCCACGGTGTCGCCCTCGACATGGTAGAAATCCTCCTCGAGCGAAACCGCGTCGAGTTCGGCGTCGAGATCGCGGTTGGGGCCGGCGGCCGGCGTCGAGATGACGGCGGGTATCTCCTTGTAGGCGGCGAGCACCTTGCGGCCGAGCTGCGCGATCTTCTCGATCGATTCGTCGTCCGTGTCGCTTTCGACATAGACGATGCGGGTGTTGGAACACGCCGTCTGGTTGAAGAAGCCGGCGATAACGGCGATGCCCATCGCCGCCTCTTCCATCGCTTCCTCGCTCTCCAGCGCTTCCCTGCCGATCACCGACATCGAGAACTTGGGGTTCATCGCGGTGAGGTCGATACCCGGCGTCAGGTATTTCTGGATGTGCTTGACCGACGCCATGCCGCCCCAGGCGGTGATCTTGTCGATGCGCGATGTGCGCACGATCTGCGAATCCATGAATTCGTCGCCGCCCTTCCAGTAGGCGACGGCGACATGCTTCGTGACCGGATGGTTCGCGTCCACCTCGATCAGCGTGCGGGCGATGGCGTTGGCGGTGAGCGGGTCGTTCGACGGCGCCTTGATCAGCACGTCGGACTTGGTCAGCGCGCCGCGCACGATGGTGAGTGCTGCGACCACCGGCACATTGCCGGCGGTGATGTGGAGCTGGCGGGTGCCGACCGCCCGCAGGCGGCAGCTGCTGTCTTCGCCGCCGGCATGGACCCAGCCGTCGAGATAAGCGACGCCGATGGTGGCGTCTGCCATGGCGAACATGCCGTCGGGGTTGAAGGAGTGGGAAAGGTCGTCATAGACGCCGCGCAGGATCGGTTCAGACAGTCCGCCGGCTTCCAGGCCCAGCGCGAAGCTCCCCTGCAGCAGCTCGTTGTCGTCGAGCTTCAGGCGCTTGCCGACTTCGGCGAGGAAATCGACGATGTCGCGCACCGGCGTGTCCATCAGATCCATGAGCCGGGCCGGGTTGCCCAGGATCAGGTCGGTGATGTGCTTGTGCGGATCGGGCGTGCGGAAGGTCGCACCGCCGCGGCCCTTGAACTCGACCGCATCCTCGCCCGGCGCGATCACGGTGCCGCGTGCGATGATCGGGATGTCGTATTGCTTGCTCATGGTCTCTGCCTCTCATCCTCGGGCATTATGCCCTGAGTAGCGCCTCGTTGTGAAGTCCCTCGTAAATGGCGCGCAAGTCGCTGGGATACTGGCTTTCGTAGCCGAGTTCGGCGATGGTCACGCGCTGCAGCGTGCGCACGCCCGTGCCCGCCGCGCCGCGCGCGTGCTGGACGGCGAGATTGTCCCACAGCACCAGGTCGCCAGTGGCCCAGCGGTGCCCGTAGACTTCGTTCTCAGCGTAGAAATGCCGGTTCAGCTCCGCGTGCAGCGCGTCGCTATCGTCCTGGCTCAGCCCTATGATCAGCGCGGTCCAGGCCTGGTTTACGAAGAGGTATTTGCGGCCGGTTTCCGGATTCGTGCGCACGATATCGTGGACAGTGCACATGTCGCCCTCGACCATGTCGGTCAGCCGGTTGGGCCGGTCGAAAACCCGTTCGCGCACATGCAGCGCCTTCATGCCCTCGACTCGCTGGCGTAGCTCCTCGGGGAGCTTCTCGTAGGCAAGATAGCCGCTGGCGAACCGCGTGCCCACGGCATCCTCATCAACCCTCAGCGCATGCAGGCTAGCGCCGGGATATGGCTCCGGGAGATAGGGAACGTCGCAGTGCCACAGCAATTCGCGGGTCCCGAGCAGGCCATCGGCCTCGACATTGGAAACGATGAAATTCTCACTCGGGCTTTCATGGACGGGTCCGAAATTGCGGCAGAAGGCGATCTGTTCCTCGTGGCTCAGCCGCAGCCCGCGCACCACCAGCAGACCGTCCTGCCGGTACAGCACGCGCAGCTGTTCAGCCTGCCCTTCGGACAAGTCCGTCGAAGCCAGTTCGACCGCAAAGCCGAAAGGCTCCAGCGCTTCAAATTCGAGGGGTTCTCCGGCCATGGCTCAGACCTCGGAAATGTAATCCATGAATTCGTTGTAGGCCTGCGCTGTGCCCGCACAGGTGATCTTGTCGTCGCCGCCTTCCATCTCGGAAAAGCGCCGGATTTGCGGGCCGACATAGGGCTGTTTCCAACCGCAGGGGCAATCCTCGTCCCAGTGGATGGTGATCTCGTCGCCGGAGATGAAGCCGCCCCAGTAGGTCTGCGGCATCAGGTCGAAGAAGGCGTAGCGCCCGGTCTGCGCGCCCTCGCGCGGCAGCAGGTTCATGTCCTTGTCGAATAGCAGCGGGATCGTCACCGGCATGATGTGAAAATGGCCCGCCGAACAGCGCGGCGACATGCTCATGACTTCGCTCATGCCATAGAACATGCCGATGGTGTCGACGCAGAAATAGTTACGGACATAGCCTTCCCAGTCGTCGGGCGCATCCTTGAAGCCCTTCATGCCGCCGCCGGTCATGATGAAGGAGCCGGGTCCGAATTCGGGCTTGAGGCCCTTCTCGATGCCGGAGTTGGCGGTGCGGATGAGATCGGCGAAACTGCCGCCGAGCTTGACGCGCTGGCCCCGGAACTCCTCGAACAGCTTGAAGAACCATGCCTCTATGTCCTGCTCGCGCCGCTTGGCCTGGGCGATCATCTCCTCGCGCGCCTTGAGCAGTGCGGGATCGAGGCCGAGTTCGGCGAGTTCGCCGCGGTCTTCCGCTGCCTGCATGCGGCCAGCGAGCGACATCAGGTCCGAGGGAATGTGGGTCTGATAGAGCGTGTGGTAGTGCTCGGGCCCGCCGGCTGCGGGGATGTTGAAATGGCTCAGCATCTTCAGCAGCATGTGGTGACCGCCGCGATAGCCGGGGAAGAATGTCGGGACGTGATCGGTATAGGGATTGACCCCGGTGGTTGCGCGCTGCGCCTCGTAATAGGAGTGCTTCCACGAGGGGAATTCGACCTTGGAGCGCGGCACGAAGCTGAGCTTGCCGGTGGTGCCCGAGGACGTGCCGACGTCCATGCCGAACTCGTCCAGCCGGTCGAGCCAGTCATCGATCATCGTGAGGCCCGAGAGGTCCATCTGCGTCAGGTCATGGGTGGTGAGGCGGTTGAGCCAGCTGTTGAGCTTGCGGATATCGCGTTTTTCGATCAGCGAGAGCGGGTAGCTCTTGTAGATGCGGTGATCGAACAGCAGGGGCAGGGCGTCCTCGACGCCTGAGATTTGTGAAATGCCCTCGCGTTTCGCCAGCTTGTCGAGGGCAGCGACCGATTCCTTGAAGCGGTTGAAGCGTTTGACGAGGGCCTGCGTCTGCGCCTCGACACAATTGCGCCAACTGATCTCGTAGAGCGGTTCGAAGCCGTTATCGATCCAGGTTTCGGGGGCGTCGGGGTTGAGGTTTACGCGGGTTTCGGCGGTGGATGCCATGCTCGCTCTCCCGGCTGGCCGAATCTTGTTGGTCACTTTGTTAGCTTAAGGGCGGGACGCGGTCAATCAATCCCTCTCCCCGTGCGGGGAGAGGATAGCGAAGCTTGTTCCGCAAGGGATTAGCGCAGCTTGGAGAAGGGCCTGCGCCGCCGATGATTGCCAATCCCCTCTCCAACTTCGGCTAGGCCGCTTCGCGACCAAGCCTGCGTATCCTCTCCCCGCAAGGGGAGAGGGCATGGAGAGCAGCTTTGCCTACTCGAACCGCTTCAGCATCCAGTCGAACAGCGCCCGCACATCGTCGTGGCCTTCGGTGACGCCGGTCGAGCTTTCGCTCGCCAGTACCAGCGTCGCGGCGTACATCAGGAAGGCGATGGCCGCGGGCGTGGCGGGGGCGAGGTCGACGCCCCTTGCCTCGGCCTCCTTGCGGATCGTTTCCGCCTCAAGCCGCCGGGTCTTGACGAGGAAGCGGTTCACTTCCTCGCGGATGCCCTCGTGATGGTTGGCAAGCGCGACGAATTCGAACACCAGCCGCGCGTCGATCGTGTTGGTCAGATCGTCCCAGATCGCATGGACTGGCCGCTCGGAGCGCACCTCGCTCTCGTAGCGCGCGAGCGCCTGGGCGCTGCGCCGCTGGAAGCAGGCGAGCAGGACCTCGTCCATCGTCTCGTAATAGTAATAGACCAGCCCCTGCCGGATCCCCGCTTCCTCCGCCACCCTGCGCGAGGTGACCGCCCCATACCCCTCGGCGCGCATCACGCGTTCGGTCGCGTCGAGGATGGCGAGGGAAGTCTCCGAATCCCGGCGGCCGAAACGTCGAGATGATGTCAAAGCGGGGAGTCCTTTTCGTCTCTCTTTGCAGGCTGCGACCTTCCGAGAAACGAGCTATCGCGGCGTATCCCCATGACAGTCGGATTTCCCCGGTAATCCTTTCCCCGAATGAGGAAAAAAAGGAACAGCATGGCAAAGGCAACGAGGCCTGCAATCCAAAAGCGCTCTGAGAAGACGATGACAACAAATACCGTCAATGGCGCGATCCTGTACGCGATGAACAAGGTGAGCCTTCTGAGCATCTGCCACGCCTGCCATGAGTGTCTAGATATAACAATCGAGGGTCAAAGCTCGAAATCCAAATCCAACTCTCCGAACCTCACCCCTCCCCAGCCACAAACTCCATGAATTCGTTATAGGCCTGCTGGCTCCCGGCGCAGGTGATCTTGTCGTCGCCGCCCTCGTTTTCGGCGAAGCGGCGGATGGTCTTGGCGATGCGCGGGCTCTTCCAGCCGCAGTCGCAATCGTCCTCCCA
>CAYPFE010000145.1:0-7460 GCA_964409895.1 uncultured Novosphingobium sp. | reverse complement strand
CTTATGACGCGCTGTTCGAAACCGACAAGCGGCTGATCGAGAACCTGCGCGTGGTGCACCGGGTGATCGACAGCTTCCGCTTCGTCCCCGATCCCAGCCAGGAACAGCTTGACGCCTGGAACAGCCACGAGCCCAAGGAACACCCGCTGGTCTGGCACCACAGGGACGGCCGCAAGTCGCTGATCCTCAGCACTTCGGGCAACAAGGTCGTCGGGCTGGACGACGAGGAAAGCCAGGCGCTGCTCGAACGGCTGATGGCCTGGGCGACGCAGCCGCAGTTCGTCTATCGCCACCAGTGGCAGGTCGGTGACATCGTCATGTGGAACAACACCGGCACCATGCACCGGGCGATGCATTACCCGGAGGACTCACCGCGTCTGCACCACCGCACCACCGTGGTCGGCGACGAACCGTTCGATCCGAGGCGTGCTGCAGCCGTGGCGGCGTAGCGCTGGCTAGGGACATCCGGAAATACCCCTTTCCATTCCCGTTCGTCCTGAGCCTGTCGAATGGCGTTGGCGCGAGCGTGCTTCGACAAGCTCAGCACGAACGGGGTTGGGTACTGTGACGGAGCTGGAGCGATGATGGCCTCTCAGGAACTACCCTCCTCCATCCCGGCCCTGCTTGCCCATCTCGTCGCCGCGCGCGGCGATCATTCCGCAATTGTCACCCGCGCCGAAAGTCTAAGCTACGCCGAGCTGGATCAACGCAGCGCCGCAATGGCGCGCGCGCTGCTGGCGGCAGGCGCGGGGAAGGGCGAGCGGATCGGCCTGCTCGCGCCTGACGGGGTGCTGTGGATCACCGCTTTCCTTGCAGCTCTCAGGATCGGAGCGCTGGTAACCTGCATCAGTACGCTTTCGACCCCGCGCGAGCTTGCCCATATCGTCACCCACAGCGACTGCCGGTTCCTGATCGGCGCGCGGCGTTTCCTGGGTCACGACTATGGCGAGGCGTTGGAGGCGGCACTTCCTGTCCTTGCCGAAGCCCGGTCCGGCGCGATCCGCCTACCGGACGCCCCTTTCTTGCGCGCCGTATGGCTGGACGATGCCGGGGGCCTTGGCTGGGCCGAACCGATCGATGCGCTGCTGGCCCAGGCAGAGGCGTGCGATCCGTGTGTCCTTGCCGCTGCCGAACGCGAAGTGGTGCCCTCCGACGAAGCCGTGATCGTCTCCACCTCGGGCAGCACCGCGCAGCCCAAGGCGGTGGTCCACCATCACTGGGCCGTCACCCGCCACCCGCCGGTGCTCGCCGAAATGTTCGCGATCACCCCGGACGACCGGATGATGCCGCTGCTGCCGCTGTTCTGGCTGGCGGGGCTGTCGACATGGCTGCAGTTGCTGACCATCGGCGGCACGGTGGTCTACCCGGACACGCCCGAAATCGAGGACGCTCTAGCGATGATCGAGCACTTCGGCGTCACCCGCGTCAACGCCTGGGGCGACAAGCAGCCGAAGCTGATCGCGGCGGCGAAGGCGAAAGGCCTCTCGCTCGACCATATCCCGGAATTGAGCGTGTTTCGCGATTGCGAAGGCAATCCCGTCGGTAATGCGATCCCGATGTACGGCATGACCGAAAGCTTTTCCGCCCACAGTGCGACACCGGTCAACCAGCCGCTGCCGCGGGGCAAGCAGGGCAGTTTCGGGCGCGCCATCAACCACTACGAGCGTCGCGTTGTCGATCTGGAGACCGGCGAGGAAGTGCCGCCGGGCGAGCCGGGCGAATTGCAGATCAGGGGACCCGCGATGCTGGCCGGGCTCTACAAGCAGCGGCGCAGCGAGGTGTTCACGCCCGATGGCTTCTATCCGACGCGCGACATCGTGCGCATCGACGCGGACGGATATCTGTTCCCGGTCGGCCGGCGCGACGACATGATCAAGACGCGCGGCGCCAATGTCTCGCGGCTTGAAGTAGAGGCCGCACTCAACGCCTTGCCGGACGTCGCCATGGCAGTGGTTGCGGGATTGCCCGATGCCGAATTCGGCAAGCTGGTCGCAACGGCGGTCGTGCCGGCCGAAGGCGCTTCGCCTAGCCCGGAAG
This sequence comes from uncultured Novosphingobium sp., assembly GCA_964409895.1. Classification (GTDB taxonomy): domain Bacteria; phylum Pseudomonadota; class Alphaproteobacteria; order Sphingomonadales; family Sphingomonadaceae; genus Novosphingobium. The sequence goes on along the minus strand of CAYPFE010000145.1, from coordinate 5,423 downwards.
GGTTACAGGCAGCGCTGCGCGAAACACTGTCCAGCTACAAGGTTCCCAAACGCGTGGTCTTCATCGCCGAGGCCGACATCCCTCGCACCGCCACGGGCAAGGTCAAGCTGTCGGAAACGGCGGCGATGATCGCGGCGCGGCTGGTGCCGCCTAATCAGGACAGACTCTAAGCCCCGAAGCGGTCCTTCAGCGCGAGCAGAGCCATTGCCGCCTTGGCCGCTTCACCGCCCTTGTCCTTTTGGGCCGGGTCGGCGCGGACGATCGCCTGGGCTTCGTTTTCGACCGTCAGGATGCCGTTGCCGATCGCGAGACCATCCATGGTCAGCGCCATGATCCCCCGGGCGCTTTCACCGGCGACGATCTCGAAGTGGTACGTCTCGCCGCGGATGACCACGCCGATGGCGACGTAGCCGTCATATTTGCCAGACTCATCGGCGAGCGCGATGGCGCCGGGGATTTCGAGCGCGCCGGGAACGGTGACGACGTTCGCCTCATGCCCGGCGGCTTCGATCGCTGCCTTGGCCCCGGCCACGAGCATGTCGTTCAAATGGTCGTAGAAACGCGCCTCTACGATCAGGAATCGAACCATTGCTCACCTCCGCCGTCGATTGGCTGCTGGCCGACGATGTTGATGCCATAGCCTTCCAGCGCGACCAGGGTGTGCGGCGTGTTGGACAGCAGCACCATGTCGTGAATGCCGAGCTCGGCCAGGATCTGCGCGCCGACTCCATAGTCCCGCATTTCCTCGATAGGTGGCGCCTTGCCCTCGCGGAAATCGCTTTTCATCTCCATCGCGCGCGACATCAGGCGTTGCATCGGCCGGTTGATGACGACGATGACGCCCGCACCTTCCTTGCCGATCATCTGCATTGAGCGGTGAAGCAGGTCGGCGCGGTCATTGTCTTCGCCGAAGATGTCGGAAAAGATCGAAAGCGTGTGCATTCGCACCAGCGTCGGCTTGTCGGGATCGACATGGCCCTTGACCAGCGCCAGCGTCTCGTCGCCGGTCGCCTTGTTGTAATAGGTGCGGGCGCGCCACTGGCCGCCCCAGCGGCTGTTGAAGGTCAATTCCCGGCGCATTTCGACCATGCGGTCATGCTTGCGGCGGTACGCAATCAGATCGCGGATAGTACCGATCTTGAGATCGTGTAGCCGCGCGAAGGAGACGAGGTCGTCCATGCGCGCCATGGTGCCGTCGTCGCGCATGATCTCGCAGATCACGCCCGATGGATTGAGGCCGGCTAGCCGCGAGATGTCGACCGCCGCCTCCGTGTGGCCGGCGCGCACCAGCACCCCGCCGTCGCGCGCGCGAAGCGGGAAGACGTGGCCCGGCTTGACGATATCGTCGCGGCCCTTGGTGCCGTCGATAGCGACGCTGATGGTGCGGGCACGGTCGGCGGCGGAAATTCCTGTGGTGACGCCTTCCCGGGCCTCGATCGACGATGTGAAGGCGGTTTCGTAGACGGTTCCGTTATCGCGGCTCATCGGTTCGAGGTCGAGTTGCTCGCAGCGCTCTCCGGTCAGCGACAGGCATACGAGGCCGCGGCCATGCGTCGCCATGAAGTTGATTGCGGCAGGAGTCGCCATCTGCGCCGGGATCACCAGGTCACCCTCGTTTTCCCGGTCCTCGTCGTCGACCAGCACGAACATGCGTCCGTTGCGCGCCTCGTCGATGATTTCCTCGATCGGCACCAGCATCGGCCTGTCATCGTTGGTCAGGAGAAACCGTTCGAGCTTGCCGAGGGTTTCCGCGGTCGGGTTCCAATGGGGTTCGCCGCAATCGCGAAGGGTGTTGGCATGCAGCCCGGCAGCGCGTGCGAGGCCGGAACGGGTCATTGCGCCTTCGTTGACCAGCAGGGCGATTCGGTCGATCAGGTCCTGTGACATGATCTTCGCTTGTCACATTACCATGTGACCCACAAGACTGAAATCACATATAACCATGGATAATGTGGACCAGTGAACCGGATGTTCCGCCGAAATTCGTTCATCTGCGGTCGAAACAAGCCAGGATGGTCACATCGGGGTCCTTACCGATGGGCGATGCCGATGAGCTCGACGCCCGGGTCGCTGGCGTCGCGGGTCCCGGGCACCAGGCCATAGCCGGCCTGCATGTCCTCCTCGACGCGCAGCGTGATGGAGGTGTCGCGCACGCAGGTGCGGTGCCTGATCTTCCATTCACCGTCGATGCGCTCGAGCTTGTCGACGAAACGGCCGGCGAGCTGGTTCAGCCTTGAGACGCCATCGACTTCCTTAAGGCGCATGAAGCCGAGGAAGAAGGTCTCGCAACCCGCCGTGTCGCCCTCGACCGTGATCATCGACTGGCCGAGCACATGCCACACCGCGTCGGTGCGCTCGAGGATGTTGGCGGTCATCTTCGTCGCATATTCGGGCCCCGGCGCCTGCACCAACCCGTGATCGTCGAAGCTGTCGTCGCCGGTATAGACGCTCGCCATCAGCGCGGCATCGCCGCGGTCGCAGGCGTGGCAATAGAGCGCGAGCACCTTCCTGATCTCGTGGTGGTCGATGATGTCCTGGAGGCGGGGGTCCATGTCCTGGCTCCTGTCGGTCATTGCTTCATGAATCCCAGAATTTGCGGGGCAAGCAGAGGCCAGTCGTAGAACAGGCCCTTGCCGTCGACCATGCGCTCGGCGAAGATGTCGATCGGCCATGGCGGTTCGACCATGGAGGAATTGGGCAGGCGTTCATGGACCTGTTCGCAGACCCATGCCGGATGGTAGAGGTCGTCCGCACTGCCGCGCAGCACCATCGCCGGCATGGTGAGGCGGTCGAAATTTTCCTGCGTCCAGCCGCGCACCGGCGAGTCCGGCGAGGGCACGAAGCCCCAGGCCCAGCGGTCCATCACCTCGATGAAGGCCCCGGCCTCAAAGCCGAGCATGTAGTCGCGGTTCTTTGGGTTGCTGGCGAGCTGCTGCTGCCAGATCGGCATCTCGGCAACCTTGTCCATGCCCTGCAGGGCGGCGACCTCGGCGGGCTCGCAACAATAGTAGGAGCCGAGCCGCATCATGCTGACCAGACCGCCGCTGATCCAGCACAGGCCTATTCGCGCAATGTCCTCAGGGGACTCGTGGGCTGCCAGCAGCGAGATGCGGGCTCCTGCCGAACCGCCCCACAGTGCGGTAGGGCCAAGCTCCAGCGCGCGGATCAGCTTGATGAGGAAGGACGCCTGCATGCCCGATTCGCTGGCGCCTTCGAAGTGGAGGTCCGAAGCGCCGCAATTCGGCCTGTCCCACAGCAACACCCTGAGGCCGCCATCGGCGAGGAGCTTGCCCAGTTCGGGCAGCCCGGTAACGTCCATGCCGAAGCGTCCTCCCGGCGTCAGCGCGATCGGCGGACCGCTTTCAGGGCCGAGCAACTCGTAACTGATCGAGACGCCATCGAGTTCAATGCAAGCCAATTCGGTTCTCCTCAATCATTGCGCATGGTGGAATGGACTGCTCGTCGCGGGCAGGGTGCCAAGCGTCTGGCTAATGATTCCGGCAAAGCTCTGCGCTTCGGCGGAATCGATGTGCTCGGCGACTGCCGAGACGCTCACCGCCAGCTGCAGGATGCCGGTGCGCGGCAGGACCGGAACGCCCACGCCCGACAGGCCGTTTGCCACCGAACCGCTGGTGACGGAAAACCCGTCCTTTCGAACCTCGGCCACGCGCTGGCGGATGCTGTCAATTGCCACACGGCCGGCAGGAAACAGGTCGAACCGGTTCTCTTCGGCCGAGAGGACCTGTTCGATCTCGGCGTCGTCCAGCGTCGCGAGGATCGCGAGACTGCCCGCGCCGATACCGAGCGGCAGGCGCTGGCCGACATCGAGCGGCATCGCCCGGATCAGCGCCGAACCCTGGACGCAGAGCAGGCACACCGCCTCGTCGCCGGACCTGGCCATCAGATAGGTCGTCAGCCTTGTGCGGCGGGCGATCTCCTCGATCGCGGGCCGGAAATGGTCCTGCACCTGCGACTGGCCCTGCGTCGCCAGCCCCAGTTCGAAGGCGAGGATACCGAGGTGGTAGCAGCGATCGCCTTCGTCGTAATACAGCATCCGTTCCTCGGTCAGAGAGCGCAGGATGCGAAAGGCGGTCGACTGGTTGAGCCCGGTCGCCTGGGCAACGCGGCTGAGGCTCGCGCCAGAACGCTGGAACTGTGCGACCGCGCGAATCACATCGACCGCCCTGCGGATGGCCTGTGCTCCGGGGATGCCCGTTTCGCCTTTTGCTATGCCCTGCTTCACGGCAGCTCTCTCAATCTTTCGGTTGCACGACCTTCAGCCTGCCGGGCAGGGTTATGTAACCGCCGTCGGCGATGCTTGCCATATTGTGGCAGGTTTGCGGAACCCCTGTTGACGGTCACGGGCATGATGACCTTTGATGAGAGCGCCGGTTGCGAATCATCGCGCCAGAATATGGAACCGATGTCAGATGGAATTTGGCTGGAGCCCCGAACAGGAAGCGCTGCGCGGCAAGGTCGCCGCCTTCCTCGACGCGCATCTGCCCGATTACTGGGAGACCATCGCCTCGCAAAGCCCTGGCTCGCAGGCGGTCACGGACTATTCGAAGTGGTTCTGCCCGCCGTTTGCCGAAGCGGGCATGCTCGCCTCGCACTGGCCGGAAGAGTTCGGCGGCGGCGATGCGCCGGCCTGGGAGCACTTCATCATTGGCGAGATGCTGTGGGAAGCGGGCGAACCGCGCGGGCCGCAATATTACAACGTCAACTGGATCGGCCCGACGATCATGAAATACGGGACCGAAGAGCAGAAGAAACTGCACCTCGCCCGCATGCTCAAGGGCGAGGCGGTGTGGTGCCAGGGCTTTTCCGAGCCCTCGGCGGGATCGGACCTCGCCTCGCTGCGCACAAGGGCGGAGCGGCAGGGCGACAGCGACCGCTACCTCGTCAACGGCCAGAAGATCTGGACCTCCTATGCCAGGCTTGCGGATACCTGCTTCCTTCTGGCGCGGACGGGTTCGGGCCACAAGGAGATTTCGGTATTCCTGCTGCCGATGGACCGGCCCGGCATCACCGTTCGCCCGATCGACAGCGTCGTCGGCGACGGCGACCTCCACGAGGTGTTCCTCGACGATGTCGAGCTGTTCGACAGCGAACGGCTCGGCGAGGAGGGACGGGGCTGGGAGATCGTGCGCTATGCGCTCAACTTCGAGCGCGTCGGCATTCCCCGCTACGCGCTCGGTCTGAAGACCCTCGACCGGGTGGTCGCCGATCTCAAGGCAGGCGGGAACTTCACGGAAAGCGCGCTATGCGCGGCGGCTTCGGCCCATGCGGCCTGCGAAGCGGCCAAGCTGCTGGTCTATGAATCGGTCGACCAGCGCAGCAAGGGTTCGCCCGATACCGGTATCGCCAGCCTGGCGCGCACCGCGACGGTGAGGGCCGAAAACCTTGTCGCCGAGTTCGTGCTC
>CAYPFE010000144.1:0-7462 GCA_964409895.1 uncultured Novosphingobium sp. | reverse complement strand
TGATCCTCAAGTTCGGTTCGCACAGGTAGGACAGGATTCCGGGGGGCTAGTCTGCCCCCCGGCCAGTCCTTAACCCAACCTCCGCGTGAAAGTCAGCGGCAGGCTTGCGAGCGACTGGCTCGCGAGCGTTTCCTGATAGTTCAGCTGCTTCAGCGGTACCGCCAGCTTGAGATTGTCGAGGCGGCGGATGATCTCCTGTGCCGCGACCTTTATCTCCATGCGCGCGAGCGAGATGCCGACGCATTTGTGGATGCCCGAACCGAAACTCAGGCTCGCACCAACATTGGGGCGCTCGATATCGAGATGGCGGGGATTGTCGAAGCGGCTGTCGTCGTCGTTGGCGGACGCATACATGATGCAGACCTGCGCGCCCGCCGGAACCATCGTACCGCCGATATCGACATCCTTCATCGCCGTGCGGAACAGCCCGTGGACCGGCGGCTGAAGCCGCACCAGCTCTTCGACGAAGCGCATCATCACGCGGTCGTTGTCGACCTCGGGGTAGAGCTCGTCCATCAGCCCTTCCTGCGTCGCCAGCACCAGCAGCAGGTTCGTGATCGCCGTCGCGGTGGTGTCGTTGCCGGCGATGAGGAAGCCCCGGATCGTCGATATCTGCTCGTAGCGGGACAGCTTCGGGTTATCCGCGTCGGCCAGTTCGGCGTGGACGATGTCGGAAATCATGTCCTCGCGCGGTTCCTTCTCGCGCTTGTCGATATAGCTGGCGATGTATTTCTGCAGCCCGCACATGACCTGGGCGTTCTCCAGCATCTGCTCACGCGTCTGCATGCGGCCGATCTGGTCGAGCACTGCCTTGGTCCAGATCGCGACCTGTTCGGTGCCGACTTCCGACCAGTCGAAGCCGAGCTGTTCGCAGATGAACTGCGCGGTCAGCGGTCCGCCGATATCGGCAACGCCGTCGCATGCACCCCGGTCCGCCACGGCCTCGACGAGATCCGCCACGATCTGGCGGATACGCGGTTCAAGATCCTTCACCCGATGCGCCGTGAACGCCTGCTGCGTCAACCCGCGCAGCCTTGTGTGTGCGGGCGGATCGAGCGTCAGGTCGCGGATGAAGCCGCCGCCGTCGCGCTCCATGATCTCCGCGAATTCCTCTATATGGCCGTTGGCGTAGCGGTCCTGGTAGCCGTGTTCGAGCGAGAAGTTCTCGTCGTCGTGGAGCACATTGTAGGCGTCCTCGTAACGCGTCACGAGCCAGACATCGATGCCGGGATCGTAATAGACAGGGTCCTTCTCCCTCAGCGTGCGGTAGAACGGAAAGGGATTGTTGCGGATGATCGGGTCAAGCCGCGATTCTCCGCCCTTCAGGTCCATTTTCTCAAGCACAGCCATTGCAATCACCTCGCCCCTTCATAGGGCCTTATCTTCCATTCCGACGTGTCCATGTCGCCGATGCCGATCGTCTGAGCATTGACCTCAGTCATGACGTCATCCCAGCGTTCGGCGACCGTCTCGATGGTGAGCCCGGTATCGCTGAAACCGGTGCTTTGGCTGATATAGGTGCGCTGCACCACGCCGCCTACCGAATCGATGCATTCGCCGTTCACCGGGCAATCCTCATGCGCCAGGAAGGCGACCGCCGGAGAGGACAGTTCGGCAGGCAAATTGGCCTTGGCGTGCTGGAGCAGCGGCGAATCGTCGAGCAGCGTGGAACTCGCAAGCCGGGTATAGGCGCCGGGGCTGACGGCGTTCACCCTGATTCCGAAACCGGTGCCTTCTGCCGCGAGGCAGCGGGTCAGCGACCATACCCCGCCCTTGCTGGTGGCATAGGCGGTGTGGTCGGCAAAGCCGGTCATCGAGCTGGAGGTGGTGTTGACGATGCGGCCGTAACCCGCCGCCTTCATATGCGGCCAGGCGGCGCGGCAGCACCAGATCGTGCCCATCAGGTTGACATCCATATGACGCTGGAAATCGCGCGCGCTCATGACGTCGATCGGCGCACCGATCGAAATCGCCGCATTGTTGACGAGGATGTCGATGCTGCCGAAGGCATCGAGCGCGGTGCGGATGATTGCTTCGGCACCCTCAGGCGTTGCCACGGAATTGGTGTCGGCCACCGCCTTGCCGCCCGCCGCGCGGATTTCCTCCGCTACTTTCTCAGCCGACGCGGTACCGGGATAGTTGCGCATCTCCGGATCGCCGCCACCGATGTCGTTGACTACCACACGCGCACCACGACTCGCCAGCAGCATGGCATGGGCCCGGCCAAGGCTCGGATTGCCGCCCGCACCGGTGACGATGGCGGTGCGGCCGTCGAAGCGGGATTCAGCCATGATGTCGTGCCCTCAGGCCGTGGTCAACGCGGCGTCGACCGCGATCGCCTGGCCATGGACGAATGTCGCGCGCTCGGAGCACAGGTAAAGCACCGCGCCGCCGATCTCCTCGGGCTGGCCGCGCCGTCCGAGCGGGCTCTTCGCCGCCAGTTCCTCGATGAGATCCCTGACCGCTTCGCCATTGGTCATCGGCGTTTCGATCATGCCGGGGCAGACTGCGTTGATGCGGACGCCCTGCCTGGCATACTCCAGCGCCGCAGCCTTGGTAACGCCTACAACGCCGTGCTTGGAGGCGCAATATGGGCCGAAGAACTGCGCGCCGCGGATGCCCGCGGTCGAGGCGCAATTGACGATCGCGCCGCCGCCGTTCTTGAGCATCTGCTCGATCTGGTACTTCATGCACAGCCACACCCCGGTGAGGTTGACGGCGATGACCTTGCTCCATTCCTCCAGAGTATTGTCGGCGGTGAACTTGCCGTTTGCGCCATCCACACCCGCCGCGTTGAAGGCCGCATCCAGCCTGCCGTAGCGACTGACTGTCTCCGCCACTGCGTTCTTCACCGAATCCTCGTCCGCCGTGTTGCACTTGACGAAGAAGCTCTCACCACCAGCCTGGTTGATGATGCCTTCGGTTTCCTTGCCGCCGGCCTCGTTGAGATCGACGATCGCGACCGCATAGCCGTCTTCGGCGAACATCCTTGCGGTGGCGCGGCCGATCCCCGAGCCCGCGCCCGTCACAAACGCCACCTTGCGCTGATCTGCTTCACTCATGTCTGCCGGTTCCTCTCCGTTGAGCTTGCTTTACATCACTGTTGCATGAAGTGCCGCAAGCTTCCAGTGTCATCGGCGCGAAAGAGGGAGAGATGATGAGCGAGGCCGAACCGCCTTCCACCGTACCGGCGCTGCTGGCCGACGTTGTCGCCCGTCGCGGCAGCCATGACGCCATCGCCATGCTGCACGAGACCGTGAGCTATGACGAACTCGACCGCCGCAGCGCGCGGATGGCGCGCGCGCTGCTGCAGGCCGGCGCCGGCAAGGGCTCGCGCATCGCACTGCTGGCGCCCGACGGCATCTTCTGGGTGACGGCATTCCTGGCGGGCCTGCGCATCGGCGCGCTGGTGACCTGCTTTTCCACCCTGTGTTCGGCGAAGGAACTCGCGCACATCGTCCGCCACAGCGACGTGCAATTCCTCATCGCCGCACGCCGCTTCCTCAGCCACGATTATGGCGAGAAGCTGGAGGCCGCCTTCCCCGATCTGGCGAACGGCAGAGCCGGCGCGCTCAGGATCGAGGACGCGCCCTGCCTGCGCGCGGTCTGGATCGACGACGCCGAAGAGCTCGGCTGGGCCGGCACCCATGACGACCTCCTCGCGCTGGCCGACCAACCCGATGCGCCCGACGAGGCCCTGCTCGCCGCGATCGAGCGCCAGGTCACGCCCGGCGAGGACGCGATCATCGTCTATACCTCGGGCAGCACGGCCCTGCCCAAAGCTGTCATCCATTCGCACTGGAATGCTACGCGCCACCCGCCCGAACTCGCCAAGCTGTTCCTGATCAAGCCGGAAGACCGGATGCTGCCGATGCTGCCCGCCTTCTGGCTGGGCGGCATGGCAATGCTGTTCCAGGTGCTGAGCCAGGGCGCGACGCTGGTATACCCGCCCTCGCCCGATCTTGAGGATGTCGCCGATACCATCGAGAAGCTAGACGTCAACCGCATCAACGGCTGGGGCGACGGATTGGCGAGGATCGGAGAACTGGCCCGCGAGCGCGGCATCGAAGTCGACAATATCACCGGATTCCAGCCGTTCCGCGACACCGAAGGCAAGCCGATCCCGATGGATGAGCAGTCCGGCATGCTCGGCATGAGCGAGAGCTTCGCGCCGCACAGCGCCGAGAGGCTCGACTACCGCATGCCGCCCGACAAGCGCTGGTGCTGCGGCCGGCCGGTGAACGGCTACGAACGCCGCATCGTCGATCCCGAGACCGGCGAGGAAGTCGCGCCGGGCGAGGTGGGCGAGCTGCAGCTGCGCGGCGGGGGGCTGATGAAGGGCTTCTACAAGAAGCGCCGCTGCGAAGTGTTCACGCCGGACGGCTTCTACCCCACCGGCGACCTCTGCCGCATCGACGCGGACGACTTCCTCTATTTCGTCGCGCGCCGGAACGACATGATCAAGACGCGCTCGGCGAATGTCTCGCGGCTGGAGGTCGAAGCGGCGCTGAATGCGCTTCCCGAGGTGGAGATCGCCGTCGTCGCAGGCCTCGCGCATGAGGAATTCGGACAGGTGGTCGCAGCAGCGGTGGTTCCGGCCAAGGGCACATCGCCGACCGAGGATTCGCTGCGCGCCGCACTGAAGGACGAGATTTCGAGCTACAAAATCCCCCGCCGGATCGTCTTCATCGAAAGCGATGCAGATATTCCGCGCACACCCACGGGCAAACTCAAACTGCACGAACTCGGCGACATGATTGCTGCGAGGATCAGCGAGAAGGAAGTGAACGCATGAGCGAAGCAGACAAGCCACCCGTCCCGGCGGCCGAGGAAATCGTCCTTTACGAGAAGGACAAGGAAACCAAGATCGCGACCATCACTCTCAACCGCCCCGGCTTCCTCAACGCACCGACAATCGCCGCCCGGCAGCGTTTCGCCGACCTCGTGCTGCGGGCGAACGTCGACGACGACGTCAAGGTGCTGATCATTCGCGGCGTCGGCGAGCATCTCGGCAGCGGAGCCGACCTTCCCGAAATGGCCGGCATGTTCAACGGCGACCCGGACTATTCCTGCCTGCCCGAATTCCGCATCGGCGAGGACGAGGACATCACCTATCCGCCGCGCGATTCCTACCGCTATATCGCCAATGTTACCAACCTCTATGCAGACGCAAGATTCGGCCTCAGGAGCTTGCAGGACTTCAAGAAAATCTCGATCATCGAGTGCAAGGGATACTGCTACGGCTGGCATTTCTATCAATGCGCCGACGCCGATATCGTGATCTCTTCAGACGAGGCGCTGTTCGGCCATTCCGCCTTCCGCTACGTCGGCTGGGCCGCCCGGCAGTGGCAATGGGCGACGATGATGGGCATCCGCAACTTCATGGAAATGGTGTTCACCGGACGGCCCTTCACCGCGCAGGAAATGAAGGACTGCAGCTTCGTCAACAAGGTCGTCCCGCGCGACCAGCTCGAAGCCACCACGATGAAATACGCACTCGCCTGCGCGCGCAACCGCCCGACCGACACGGTGGTGATGCAGAAGACTTTCTTCGAGGTCTTCAAACAGCAGCAGGGCGAATACATGGGTTCGATCCTCTCGGGCTGGCTCGAAGGGATGCTGCCGCTGGTCAAGGAGGAAGGCGAAGGCATCGCGGTTGACGCGGAAACCTTCGAGAAGGGCCTCGGCCGCGCGGTCAAGGACAACGACGCGAGATTCCCGCCCGAATGGCGGATGAGCTACAAGGGACGGGCGCAAAGCGAATGAACGATGCTGATTTCCCGACTTTCCCGCCCGGCCTGTGGCGGCGCATCGTGCTCCAGCCCGGCCCCGGCTGGATCGGCGGCGCGCTGGAAGACGACATGCACAGCTTCCGTATCCGGCTCGATCACAAGGACGGACGCATTACCAAGGCCTTCGCAAGACCGGTGCGCACACCCTGGTCGATGTGCCCAGGTGCTGCGGACCATATTGCGAAGGAACTGACCGGCGAACTGCTCGTCGACGTCGCGAACCGCGATCCGCTAAAGCACTGCACCCACCTGTTCGACCTCGCCGTGCTCGCCGCAGCCCATGCCGGCGACACGCAACGCACCACTTTCGACATGCGCGTGGCAGACCGTATCGGCGCAACCGAACTCGGCGGCGGGCGCACCAGCGGCACGCTCAGCGTCAACGGCGTCGAAAAGATGCGCTGGCTGCTCGACGGCACCGCCATTGTCGGCACCGAACGCTATGCTGGCCGCGACATGAAGGGCGTATCGCGCTGGAAGCACGAATATCCGCCGGAGGAAGCCGAATGGGCGACGGTGCTGCGCCGCGCGATCTTCGTTTCACCCGCTCGCCAGTACGATCCGCCGTTCGGCAGGAAGGCTGGCGAGATGGGCGAGTTCCGCAAGGGCGTCTGCTTCAATTACCAGCCCCCGCAGATCGACGAATCCGAACCCCTGTTCGACAAGCGGGACTTCTCAATGAGCGGCAGGAAACCCCTTCAGGACATTGATCACATGAAGGAATTTTCAGGGATGGGAGAAGCGCCATGACGAAGGCTGCCGTCGCCGGGGTTGGCGCGACGCCCTACTATTTCCGCGGCGAATCCGCGCCGCAGACGATCTTCGAGATGATCGGCAAGGCGGTGATGGCGGCTTGCGAGGATGCCGGCATCGCCGTCACCGACATCGACGGGCTGGTATTCTATTCCTACGGCTTCGACGCGGCGCTGATCGTCGAACAGCTCGGCATTCCGGAACTGACCTTCTGCTCGGTGGTCGGCGGCGTCGGCGGCGGTTCGGCGGGCGTGCTCGACCTCGCAAGGCTGGCGGTGGAGGCCGGACGCGCGAAGAACGTCATCTGCATTGGCGCCTGCCAGCAGCTCGAGAACCGATACGGAACCTCGCTAGCAGGCCTGGCGACGACGCCGCAGGGCATCCTCTCGCTGACTGCCGGGCTCGTCGGACCGGGACAGTCGCTGGCGCTCATCGCCCAGCGGCACATGCACAAGTACGGCACCCGCCGCGAAGCCTTCGCCGAAGTGGTGATGTCTTCGCGCGCCTACGCCCAGACCATGCCGGAAGCGATCCGCAAGCGCGAGATCACGCTCGACGAATATTTCGCCGCGCCGATGATGGCCGATCCGCTGTGCCACTACGATTTCTGCATCGAGAGCGACGCGGCGCTGGCATTCCTCGTCACCAGCACCGAACGGGCGGCCGACATGAAACAGAAGCCGGTCAACATCGTCGCCTCGGCGCATGGCGGCAAGCGCGAGTGGGGCCGCGCCTTCTTCTGGCTGAACATGCCCGACGATGTCTTCGCATCCGCCGGCGCGGCTTCGATCGCGGAGCGTCTGTACGCGGAAGCCGGTGTAACACCGAATGATATCGACGTCGCCCTGCTCTACGACCATTTCTCACCACTGGTCATCATGCAGCTGGAAGATTACGGTTTTTGCAAGCGAGGCGAA
>CAYPFE010000143.1:0-7469 GCA_964409895.1 uncultured Novosphingobium sp. | reverse complement strand
GACACGCAGCGAGGGGAATTGCAGCATTACTGGCGGCTCCAGAGGTCGCTCGCCGGCATCCTCGAACTGATGCGCAGCTGCCCGCAGCCGATCGTCGGGTTGGGCCATGGCGCCGCCTGCGGCATGGGCTTCTCGCTCCTGCTGGCCAGCGACGTGCGCTATGCCGCGCCGAACCTCAGGATGAACGCCGCCTATATCAAGGTCGGGCTCGGCGGCTGCGATCTTGGCTGCAGTTATTTCCTTCCCCGCCTCGTCGGCGCATCCGTGGCCAGCGAATATATCCTCACCGGCAGGTTCATGAGCGCCGAAAAGGCCGTTTCCTGCGGACTCGTCAGCGAGATCGTCGAGGCGGACGAACTGCTCGACAAGGGTCTCGAACTGGCGGCCGAGATGGCGTCGAACGCGCCGATGGGCCTGCGACTCACCAAGCAGGGCCTCAACCGCAATCTCGACGCCCGCTCGCTCGCCGACGCCATGGCGCTCGAAGACCGCCAGCAGGTGATGATGCTGATGAGCGAGGATTTCGCCGAAGGCGTCGCCGCCTTCCAGGAGAAACGTCCGCCGGAGTACAAGGACCGGTAGAACCGGCCACAACGGGAGAAGGAGATACCAGTGAGCAAGCGCACCTATGTTCTCATCCACGGCTGCTACAAGGGCGGCTGGATCTGGAAGCCGGTGGCCGAAAGGCTGCAAGCGGCGGGACACACGGTCTACCATCCCTCGCTGGACGGCTGCGGCGAGCGCAACCACGCGCTGCGGAAGGGCATCACTATCGCCAGCCAGGCACGCGAGATTGCGCAGCTGATGTTCATGGAGGACCTGCATAACGTGCACCTCGTCGCCACCAGCAACGGCGGCAATGTCGCGATGACCGCCGCTTCGCTGACGCGCGAGCACATCGCCCACATCACCTTCGTCGATGCGGTAGTGCTGTTCCCCGGCGAGAAACTGAAATACGCCTGGCCCGACGATCCCGACAAGGACATCCCCTACGAGAACGACGGCATTTCAACGACGATCAAGAGCCAGGACTTCGATTTCGGCGTGCCTCCCGAAGTCCAGGCCTGGGAAAAGGCGCGCGCCACGCGCCAGCCCGAGCAGACCATGAACGGCGTGATCGAGGACTGCGGCTTCTGGGAGCACCAATGGTCGGCGACGACGATCTGCTGCACCAAGAGCCCCAACCCCGGCGAATCCCACCAGCGCCGGGCTCATGAGCGGCTTGGATCGGAATGGCGCGAGCTGGACACCGGGCACCTGCCGTTTCTCAGCATGCCAGACGAACTGGCGGCGATGCTGATGGATTAAGGCGGCGGGGGGAATCTCGCTCCGATAGCCCTCACCCCGGATCGAACGCAATCTCCAGCCGGTCCGGCCCCCATGCCCCCAGGAACGGGCGCCATTCGGTCGGTGCGGTGCGGCGCGGATTGCGCAACCGCTGGGCGATCAGGTGCAGGCCTTCCTGCAACTGCACCCGCGCGAGGAACTGGCCGAGGCAGATGTGTTCACCGCGGCCGAAGCCGACGTGGCGGTCCTTGTTTTCGCGGGTGGGGTCGAACTTCTTGGGCTCGGGAAACACGGAAGGATCGCGGCTGGCGAGCGGGGAGCCCATCACCAGCATGTCGCCCTTGCGGAAGGTGAAATCGCGGTGGGTGAAATCTCTCGCCGCCGTTCGCACCGGTGAGGCGATCGAGGTGTGGCGGATCGATTCCTCGACCACTGCGCGGCAGAATTGCAGGTCTTCGGCGCAACGCTCGTACATCTCGGGCCGGTCGAGCAGCAGGTCCATGATCACGCCGAGCTGGTTCTTCGAGGTGTCGTAGCCCGCGACCGCATTGGTCAACAGCATGAAGCGCGCTTCGGTCTCGTCGAGATTGCCTTCGTTCTTCGCAGCGATGATCGCGTCGAGCAGCGAATCCTCGTCGAAGAGGCCGCTCGCCTCGCGTTCATTGACGGTGGTGTCGGCGAAGTCCCACAGCACGTCCCACCCGGCCATGAACAGCGGCTTGGCAGCCGGGTCCATGGTCAGCGACTTCAGGTGGTTGTCGAGCGCATCACGCATGCGCGGGATCGGCTCGGTCGAGACGCCCAGCAGTCCGCACATCACCGAGACCGGGAAGAAGGATGCGAAATCGGTGAAGTCGAAGGCGCCCTTCGGCACCCATTCGTCGAGCAGTTCGTTGACGACGCGCTGGACCATCTCGCGCTCACGATTGGCGCGACGCGGGGTGAAGGCGTGGATGACGCTGTCGCGCAGCCGCTTGTGCTGCGCGCCGCCGACGGCGATGACGATTTCCTCCATGAAGCGCGCCCACATCGTGCCGCGCACGCCGTAGAAGTCGATCACCGGGCCGAAGCCCGGCGCCAGGTTCACATCGTCCGTATAGAGTTCGCAGATCGCATCGTAGCCATGGACGATATAGCCTTGCGAGAACCGCGCGAGCCAGGGATGCTCACCCCTCGCCGCTTCCAGGAACGGGTTCGCATCGGCCCAGAACTCGGGCGATTCGACCGGCAGGACCGGAATTGCGTCTGCTGCTATTGTCGCCATGGTGACCATCCTCTTTCGCGCCGCATGGGCGTTGTCAGGTGGCCAGCTTGTAGTCCCTGAAGTGTTCGCGCAAGTCCTTCTTGCTGATCTTGCCGGTCGCGGTGTGCGGGATTTCATCGACGAACTCGACGGCATCGGGAAGCCACCACTTGGCGACCTTTGCGGCAAGCAGTTCTCTCAGTTCGTCGCCCGAAACGTCCATGCCAGGCTTCTTCACCACCACCAGCAGCGGGCGCTCGTCCCATTTGGGATGGGCGATGCCGATAGCGGCGGCTTCGGCCACGGCGGGGTGAGAAATCGCCACGTTCTCCAGCTCGACCGAGCTGATCCATTCGCCACCGGACTTGATCATATCCTTGGTGCGGTCGGTGAGCTGGAGGATGCCATCAGGATGAATCACCGCGACGTCGCCGGTGTCGAACCACTGATCCTCGTCGACGCAGTCCGCGTCGCCCTTGAAGTAACGCTTCAGCACCCAGGGTCCGCGCACCTGCAGCGCGCCCGAACTTTCACCATCGCGCGGCAGTTCCTTCTTCGGATCGTCGAGATCGACGACGCGCAACTGCACGCCGAACAGCGCCTTGCCCTGCTTCGCCTTTATCGAAACGCGCTCGTCGAATGGCAGGTCGTCGAAATCATAGGGTTCGAAGGCGCTCGTCGCGATCGGCGAGGTTTCGGTCATGCCCCAGGCATGGGCCAGCCGGATGTTCTGCTTCATCAGCTTTTCGATCATCGCGCGCGGCATGGCTGCACCGCCCGTCACCGCCTTGGTGATCGAGGCGGGCAGCCCCTCCCCTTTGGCTTCACAATGCTGGGTGAGGCTGAGCCACACGGTGGGCACACCGGCAACGTAATTCACGTCTTCCTGCTCGATCAGCTCGCAAAGGTTCGCCGGCTCGTTGTTCGAGCAATAGACGAGTTTCGCGCCGACGGCAGCCGCCGACCAGGGAAAGCTCCAGTTGTTGGCATGGAACATTGGCACCACCGGCAGGATACAGCTCCGGGCATCCATATCCGCGCATTGCGGCATGATCGACGCATAGGTGTGGAGGATGTTGGAGCGGTGCTCGAACAGCACGCCCTTGGGATTGCCGGTCGTCCCGCTGGTGTAACACAGCATGCAGGGATCGCGCTCGCTGCCCTCGACCCATTGCGTGTCGCCATCCTCGGCGCCGATCCACGCATCATACTCGCCATTGTCGAAACAGATATAACGCTCGATCGTGGTCCATTCGGACTTCAGCCGGTCGACCGTTTCCTGAAAGGCGGCATCGTAGAGCAGCACCCGGTCCTCGGCATGGTTGGCGATATAGATAAGCTGCTCGTCGAACAGGCGTGGATTGATCGTGTGCAGCACCGCCCCGGCGCCAGTTGCGCCGTACCAGCTGACGAGGTGCGGCCCGTGGTTCATCGCCAGCGTTGCGACGCGGTCGCCCTTCTCGATGCCGAGCTTGCGGAGCGCCTGCACCATCTTGAGCGCGTCGCTGCGCACACCGGCCCAGGTGGTGCGGCTTTCGCTGCCGTCGTTCCAGCGCGTGACGATTTCGCGGTTGCCGTGTTCGCGCGCGGCATGGTCGATCAGCAGCGACGCGCGTAGTTCCCAATCCTGCATCGCTCCAAGCATGCGCACTCCTTGTCCGGCCCGACTGAAAGCGCCCCTTCTTTAGCGCATTCGCCGGGCGGGGCCAGCCCTTCTCTTCGCACATGCAGCAAAAATGGCGGTTTGGTTGGGTCAGCCGATTTCGTAAACCTGCTCCGGATCATAAAGGTCCGAAGGCTCGATCACCCGCATGGTGCGCAGCTGGCGAACCTCGTTGAGATCGTCATAGGGCGCGCGGCGGTGCATGGTGGCGCGGTCATCCCACACCGCGATGTCGCCGGGCCCCCAGCAGTGGGAATAGACGAATTGCGGCTGGGTCGCGTGCTCGATGAGGTCGCGCACCAGCGCCCTCGCCTCGCCCGTCTCCATGCCGATTATCTCGCCGATGTGCGAAGCGATGTAGAGGGATTTGCGACCCGTCCGCGGGTTTTCGTAGACCATCGGCTGGGGAATAGCGTGGAAGGCCGATGCGAGTTCCTCCGGCCATTCGGTGAAGCCCACCAGCGAGCGCGAATATTTGATCGAATGAAGGCCCACCAGCCCCTCGAGGCGCCGCTTCATGTCATCCGGCAAGGCATCATAGGCTGCACGAGTGTCAGCCAGTTCGGTGCCGCCGCCTTCGGACGGGACGATTTCCGCCTTGAGGAAGGAATAGCGCGCGCGGTTCACCATGTAGGTGTGGTCGGTGTGCCATAGCGCGTCGGCGGCGATGTTCCGGCGCATCATGTCGTCTTCGGCCATGATCTTCCCATCCGGTCCGACATTGGGCAGCGGCAGGCTGTTGCCGCCTTCCATGTTGTTGAACGACGGAAAATCCTCCAGCGGGCCGAACAGCCTGCCGAAGCGCACATAGTCCTCGGTGTCGAGGCCGGTATCGCGAAAGAAAAGCGCGAGATGCTCGTCCAGCGCGGCGATGAGCGCATCGGAATGGGTTTCGGGAAGAGCCGCCGCGAAGTCGAAGCCGCGCACTTCCGCGCCGAAGCCGCCAGCCATCGGGATCAATTCCATGAAGCCTCTCCCGGCAATTACCGTGGAGCCGGTATCCTATCCGATGTCCCGCCTATGCCACAAGCCGCAGGTGATCGCCCCGCTTTTTCGCTACGAGGGAGACGTTCCCGACTCCTTCAATCATCGCAAGCTGGTCAACGAGATCGCCATCCAGCGCGAAATCGCGTCCAAGCCGGACCTGCTGACGGCGGCCCTCACCGAGACGCAGTGTGACGATCGCCTCGCCTCGCCCCTCTTCGCCGGGCTGCAGCAGGAGGGCCAGCTCCTGCACAGCCTCGATCCTGTCGATGTCGAGAGACAGAACCATGCGCACGTCGCTTCCCGCTTCGGCGAGCGGCCTAGCGCTACGCACGGTGATGCGCGGCGGCTCGTCGGGGCTTGGCCGGTCGAGTTCGACATTCAGGAGCACACAGGTGCCGTCCGCAGCCCAGCGCAGGAAGCTCTCGACCAGCCCTTCCTCGAAACAGCTGGCGGAGAACTGACCGCTGGAATCGGAAAAGTCAGCGGCGACGAAATCGCGGCCCTTTTTCGTCTTGCGCCGGTTCACGCTCTCGACAAGCGCTGCCATCACCGCGCCCTGCCTGCCTCCGCCGCCGTCACCCTCCGCCGCAGTGGAAATGATGCTGGCATGGCTGCGCACGCCGTTGGCAGACGCAATCGTGCGGTATTGCTCAACCGGGTGGGCGGCAAAATAGAAACCGAAGTTCTCGCGCTCGGCAGCCATCTGCTCGGCCCGGCTCCATGCCGGTGTTTCCTCCAGGCGCAACGATGGCTCGGCGTGATCCTCACCTCCGAATAGGCCTGCCTGTCCGCTGGTCCTGCTGCGTTCGGCTTCGTCGGCGACCGCCAGCAACAGGTCGGCGTTGGCGATGACCATGGCGCGGTTGGCCTCCAGCGCGTCGAAGGCACCGGCGGCGGCCAGCCCTTCGAGTTGCCGCCGGTTCATAGATCCGGCGGGCGCGCGGCGGAACACGTCCTCAAGCGTTCCGAACCGCCCGTTCGCCTCACGCTCGGCGACGATTGCGTCCATCGCCTTTTCGCCGACATTCCGGATACCGGCCAGCGCATAGCGGACCGCATGCCCCTCGTCGGTCTGTTCGACCATGAACTCGGCTTCCGACGCATTGATGTCGGGCCCGGCCAGCGCGATGCCGTTGCGGCGCATGTCGTCGACGAAAGTCGAAAGCTTGTCCGACTGGTGCATGTCGAAGCACATCGAGGCGGCGTAGAATTCGTGCGGGTAATGGGTCTTGAGCCAGCCGGTCTGGTAGGCGAGCAACGCATAGGCGGCCGCGTGGCTCTTGTTGAAGCCGTAGCCCGCGAACTTGTCGATCAAGTCGAACAGCTCGTTGGCCTTCGGCGGTTCGATGCCCGAGACGGCCTGACAGCCCTCGACGAAGCGGGCGCGCTGGGCATCCATCTCTTCCTGCTTCTTCTTGCCCATGGCGCGACGCAGGAGGTCGGCATCGCCGAGCGAATAGCCCGCGAGCACCTGGGCGGCCTGCATCACCTGTTCCTGGTAGACAAAAATGCCGTAGGTCTCGGCTAGGATGCCTTCGAGCTTGGGATGCGGGTATTCGATGGGCTCCAGGCCGTTCTTGCGGCGCCCGAACAGCGGAATGTTGTCCATCGGGCCCGGCCGGTAGAGCGAGACCAGCGCGATGATGTCGCCGAAATTGGTGGGTTTCACCGCCGCCAGCGTGCGGCGCATGCCTTCCGATTCCAGCTGGAACACGCCGACCGTGTCGCCGCGCTGGAGCAATTCGTAGACCTGCGGATCGTCCCAGGTCAGCGTATCGAGATCGAGCTCGATCCCGCGCCGCTTCAGCAGGTCGACGGCGCGTCTCAGCACCGACAGCGTCTTGAGCCCAAGGAAGTCGAACTTGACCAGTCCCGAATCCTCGACATATTTCATGTCCCACTGCGTCACCGGCATGTCCGAACGCGGATCGCGGTAGAGCGGGACCAGTTGCGCCAGCGGCCGGTCGCCGATGACGACGCCGGCGGCGTGGGTCGAGGAGTTGCGCGGCAGGCCTTCGAGCTGCTTCGCCAGATCGACGAGGCGCTGCACTTCCGGGTCGCGCTCGTATTCGCGGCGGAACTCGGCGACACCGTTGAGCGCGCGCTCCAGCGTCCAGGGATCGGTGGGATGGTTAGGCACCATCTTGGTCAGCCGGTCGACCTGGCCATAGGGCATCTGCAGGATGCGCCCGCAATCGCGCAGCACCGCACGGGCCTTCATCTTGCCGAAGGTGATGATCTGGGCGACGTGATCGTAGCCGTATTTGGACTGCACGTAGCGGATCACCT
>CAYPFE010000142.1:0-7476 GCA_964409895.1 uncultured Novosphingobium sp. | reverse complement strand
GGTGCATGGCTTCGTCTTCGGTCGGGAAGCCGGCGATGATGTCGGCGCCCAGCGCGATATCGGGACGGCGCGCGCGCAACCCCGCCACGAGCTCGATGGCGTTTGCGCGGGAATGCCGGCGCTTCATCCGCTTGAGGACCATGTCGTCGCCCGACTGCAGCGAAAGGTGGACATGCGGCATCATTCTGGGCTCACCGGCGAGAAGTTCGAACAGCTCGTCATCGACCTCGGCGCCGTCGATCGACGAGAGGCGCAGGCGCGGCAGCTCCGGGAAGGCCCTGAGAATCGCTGCGGCAATAGCCCCGAGGCGCGGTTCGCCGGGCAGATCCGCCCCCCATGAGGTGAGGTCGACGCCGGTCAGCACGACTTCGTTGATGCCTGCATCGACATGGCGGGCGACGTCTTTCAGCACCTCGCCGACGGGTCGTGAGCGGCTGGGGCCGCGCCCCTGCGGGATGATGCAGAAGGTGCAGGCATGGTCGCAGCCGTTCTGCACCTGGACGAAGGCGCGCGAATAGCGGGTCTCGGCCCTGCGCGGCGCCACCGGCATGTTCCAGGCGCGCGGATCGAGCTTTGCGGCGTTGGCGACGAGGCCATCGACCTCGGGCATCGCCGAAAACATCCCGCGCTCGACTTCCGACGCGCAGCCGGTGACGAGCAGGCGGGCAGAGGGATTGGCCTTGCGTGCGCGGCGGATCGTCTGGCGGGTCTGCCGCACGGCCTCGGAAGTCACCGCGCAGCTGTTCACCACCACAAGGTCGCCGCTTCCCGCGAGGATGCCACGCAATTCCTCGCTTTCGGCGATGTTGAGGCGGCAGCCGAGCGTGTGGATTTCGGCCCCCATCACGCTGCGCCGTAATCAGACAATTCGAAGCTGCCGCGAAAGCTCTCCGCCGCATCGCCCGTCATGGTGATACGGTTGTCCGCGCCCCACTCGATCGCCAGCGGCCCGCCGGTAAGCGTCACGGTGACGTTGCGCTCGGTCAGGCCGCGCCGCATCGCTGCGATGGCGGTGGCGCAGGCCCCGGTGCCGCAGGCCCGGGTCTCGCCGACGCCGCGTTCCCACACCCTGAGCCTGATCGCATCGCGCGCGGTGACGGTCGCGACATTGACATTGACCCGGTTGGGGAACAGCGGATCGTGTTCGATCAGGGGGCCAAGCCTTTCTAGATCGACCTCATCGCAATCGTCGACGAAGAAGATTACATGGGGATTTCCGACATTGACGGCGGTGGGCTCGACAAGCTCCTCCCAGCCTGTCGGCATCCTCAGCGTATCCATCGCGCAATCTAGCGGAATTTCGTCCCAGCCGAAGCGCGGCTCGCCCATGTCGACTGCAACCCCGCCATCACCGAGAGACGTCGTGAGAATCCCGCCCAGCGTCTCGATGCTTGCGGCTTCCCCATGCAGCAGCCCGACCGCGCGCGTGGCGTTGCCGCAGGCCTCAACCTCGCCGCCATCGGCATTGAAGATCCGCATGCTCATGTCGGCGACGTCTGAGGGCTCGACCAGGATCAGCTGGTCGCAGCCGATGCCGGTCTTGCGGTCGGCGAGCGCGGCCGCCAGCCTGCCGGTCATCGCCGGCAGGCTCTGCGCGCGGCCGTCGAGCACGACGAAGTCGTTGCCCAAACCGTGCATCTTGATGAAGTCGATCCGCATGTCAGCCGCGCTCTATGCGCTGCGGCCTGTGCAGTCCAGTATGAGACGTTCAGTCCGTGCCCGTACGCCGGGATTTGGCGGGTATGCCGTCACTTTCGCATTCGGCGTTGTTCGGCCCCGCTTTGGATTGATTGCGGGCCTCCAGCCACTTGCGGGTCGCCCCTGCCGGCTGGGGGTGGCCGTAGAGATAGCCTTGGCCCATGATCTCACCATAAGGCATGAGCTTTTCGAGGATTTCCGCGGTTTCGATGCCCTCGACAGTGATCGGCAGGTTGAGCCCTTTCCCAAGCATGGCGATGGCGTTGACGATCGCGGCGTTGTCTTCGTTCTGCGTGAGATTGATCACGAAACTGCGATCGATCTTGATCCGGTCGAACGGCAGGCTGCGCAGCTGGGCTAGCGAGGAATAGCCCGTACCGAAATCGTCGATGCTGACGCGAATTCCCTGGTTCTTGAGGCTGGCGATCAGCGAACGCACCATGGTGACGTTTTCGTGCAGGCAGCTTTCGGTGATTTCGATCTCCAAGCGCTGCGGCGGAAAATTCGCTTCTGTGAGCAGCTTGAGCAGCTTTTGAGCGAACCAAGGGTCGCGCAGCTGCACCGGAGAGATGTTGACAGCCAGGGTCAGCTCCGGATCCCAATCCTTCGCATCTTCCAGTGCCTTCGCGATCACGGATTCCGAAAGCTCGGAGATTACGCCGATTTCCTCGGCGATTGGGATGAAGATATCCGGACCGATCAAACCGAAATCGGGCGATGCCCAGCGGGCGAGCATTTCAAAGCCGGTCAGTTCTCCAGTCGGCAAGTCGATCTGCTGCTCGCAGAAAGGCACGAATTCGCCTGCCGCAACGCCTTCCCGGATGCCGGTTTCCAGCTCCCTGCGGAATCGCATCTCGTCGCCCATCTGCGTCTCGAACCAGAAGAAGCAGCTGCGTCCCTGGCGTTTGGCGTGGTACATGGCGATATCGGCAAGTTCGACCAGGCCCCTTGCGTCACCATCGGGGCCTCCGTTGCCATGAAGATCGGAGCGAGCGATCCCGATCGACGCGGTAACCTCCATGCAGACGGAATCGTGATTAGTCGGCTGGTTTATCGCATCGAGGATTGCAGCCGCGCGCTGATCGATGGTTTCGGCGTGAAGGACATCGAACGCGATCGCGCAGGCAAACTCGTCGCCGCCGAAACGGGCCAGCAGGGAGCCTTCCGGAAGGACCTCGGCAATTCGCGCTGCCGATTCCCGCAGCATCACGTCACCGGCATGATGGCCGTTGAAATCGTTGACCAGCTTGAAGTTGTCGAGGTCGATCATCATCACCGCGATCGCGTGGCCGGCCGCTTCGGCCTTGCGCAGGATTTCGGCCATGGCTTCGTCGAAGCTGCGCTTGTTGAGCAGGCCGGTCAGCGGATCGGTTTCCGCGAGCTGGCGGGCCTGCTCCTCGGCCTTGCGCCTCTCCCGCACTTCGTCGGAGAGCTGGCGATAGCGGCGCCAGCCGAAGATGATCAGCGCGATATTGAGCAGCAGGGCGTTGACCAGCACCTTGTCCGGCCCGAGGCCGTACCCGGTAAGCGACCGCACGACCTGGGGAAACACGGCGCTGCCGGTGCCCACGAACATGATGATCGCGGCAGCGGCGATGCCCAGCGCGATGATGTCCTTTTCGGCCGATCCAATCCCGGCCTCATGGAGCCGTGACGTGATCCCTTTTTGATCCTTGAAGTCGGCCAAGAAACCTGCCCCTGTCACTTCTTATCAGGGGGCTACGAAATTACGCTGAAATTTTGGTTAAGATCAGAGAAAAGCGAGTGATTTTCTGACCGCGAAGGATGAAGTCACTGGCGCAGACCGATTTCCGCCAGCCGCTGTTGCAGATAGGCGTCGGCGGTCAGGGCTTCCGGATAGCGGTCGAGGTTGCCCGCGCTGACGCATTGGGGCAGTGTTTCGATGAGAAAATCGCTGCGGAGGTGGACGAAGAACGGCATGGCATAGCGGCTGTGGGTGGCTCTTTTTCCTGCGGGATTGCGCACGCGATGCGTGGTTGATGGCATGACATGATTGGTCAGCCGTTGCAGCATGTCGCCGATATTGACCACGAGCGCGCCTCGAGGCGGTGCAACCGGAAGCCAGCGTCCGTCCTTTGCGAGCAGCTCGAGCCCCGCTTCCTCGGCTCCCAGCAGCAGGGTGATAAGGTTGATGTCCTCATGCGGACCAGCCCGCAGCGCGTCGCCGGGATCGCCGGAAACGGGCGGATAATGGAGCAGGCGCAGCACCGAATTGCCGTCGGCGAGCGGCTGCTCGAACCAGCCTGGCTCCAGCCCGAGGTCGGTCGCCAGATGGCGCATGATGGCGTGGCCTACCACGTCGAATTGCGCGAACAGGGCAGTGAAGCACTCCTGAAACCCCTTTGGCTGCTCAGGCCAGACATTGGGCGGCATCGTTCCTGCCAGGGGATGGCCGGACGGCAGGTCGCGGCCGACGTGCCAGAACTCCTTGAGGTCGTGCATAGGCGCACCCTTGGCGATTTCGGTGCCAAATGGCGTGTAACCTCGTGCGCCCGCAAGGCCGGGGACATGATATCGCAGCTTTTCCTCCCTAGAGAGGGCGAAGAACCGCTGCGTAAGGTCCCAGGCCTTTTTGATCAGGCCGCGATCGATGCCATGGTCGCAAACCATGGCGAAGCCGAATTGCCTGAAGCTTTCGCCAAGCTGCCCGGTGACGGATTGTTCGGCGGCTTGCAGGCTGATGATGGGCATTGCAGGCGAGGGCATCTTGGCGAACTTCCACGTCTCGGGTTAAGGGCGGGCAGGTTTCAATCGTGAGGGATAGCCGATGAGCAAGAAGAAGCGCTACTGGTTGATGAAATCCGAGCCGGATGCCTACAGCTGGGACGACCTTGTCGCCGAGGAGGAAGGCACCTGGGACGGGGTGCGCAATCATCGCGCAGCCAACAACCTGCGCGCGATGGAGGTCGGGGACGAGGCGTTCTTCTATCACTCCAACAAGGGGCTGGAGATCGTCGGTATCGCCAGGATCAGCGTCGCCGGGATCGCTGATCCGAGCGATCCGGAGGGGAAATGGGCGGCGGTGAAGATCAAGCCCGTCAGGAAGCTCAAGACACCGGTTACGCTCAAGCAGATCAAGGCTGACCCTGCGCTGGCGGAAATCGAACTGGTCAAGCTGTCCCGGCTTTCGGTAGCCGTGATCACGCCAGAGGAATGGAAGCACATCATCGCCATGTCCAACGGCAAGGCGTGATCTGGCGGTCGCCTTGTCCGGCCCCAGGCCGTTTGCCCTGAGCTTGTCGACGGGCTGCCCTTCCTTTCAGCGCAGTGTCAGAAGAAAAAGCAGTCCTTCGACAGGCTCAGGACGGACGGGGATGTGGCTGGTGATCCACAAATCCCAACCGTCGTCCTAACGCCCCTTCCATTCCGGCTTGCGTTTTTCGGCAAAGGCACGCGGGCCCTCGCGCGTGTCTTCCGCTGCCAGCCACTGCTTGAACGAGGGCTGTTCCACCTGACCGGCCAGCGCATCGGCGAGAGTCGGCTGGTCTAGCCCCCAATGCGCCAGTTCCTTGGTGAGGCGCACCGCCAGCGGGGCATTGGCGATGATCTTGGCGCAGATTTCCTCGACCGCCGCCTCCAGGTCGTGCGGCGCAACGAGCCGGCTGACAAAGCCCAGGCGATGGCCTTCCTCCGCAGGGATATTGCGTGCCGTCAGCAGTGCGTCCATCGCCTGCTTCATGCCGATCTGGCGCACCAGCCGGTGGATGCCGGCGCCGATCGCGATCAGGCCGACCTTGGGCTCTGGCAGGCCGAACACGGCGGTTTCTGATGCCACGACGATGTCGCAGGCGAGCGCGATCTCGAAGCCGCCGCCCAGGCACACCCCGTTCACCGCCGCGATCACGGGCTTGTTCAAGTCGAAGCGTTCGGCGATGCCGCCGTAACCGCTTGGCGGATAGGGCGCATTCTTGCTGTCGCCGAAGGTGACGAGGTCGCTGCCAGCGCAGAAGGCGCGCTCGCCTGCGCCGGTGACGACGCAGACATGCAGGCTTTTGTCCGCAGCAAAGCGGTCGAACGCCTCGTGCAGCGCGATGTGCATCTGCGGCGTGATGGCGTTCATCTTGTCCGGGCGGTTGAGCGTCAGCGTCAGAACGCCGTCGCGCTCGGCTGTAAGGATGTGGTCTTGGTCCATGGTTCCGAGCATTGCCCGAAACGGCCTGCCTGTCCACGGCCCATGGTTCTGCTCGACAAAGCCGGAAACTTGTCAGAGAAGGACCGGCGACAAGGCCAGCCATGCGGCTGAGGCGATCGGGAGAGCCGCGTGAGCTATTTGGGCGAACTGCGCCAGAACATGCGTCCGCTGGCGGCTGCCAGCCTTGGCGTCGGGGTCAGCCTGCCGCTGTTCGCCTATACCAACAGCATCTTCGCGCCGCATCTGATCGAGGCGTTCGGCTGGTCGCGCTCGCAATTCGCGCTGGGTGGCCTCGCAATGATCGCGATGCTGCCGACGCTGCCTGTGATCGGCCGCATTACCGACAAGGTCGGCGTCAAGAAGGTGGCGCTGACTGGCACTTTGCTGGTGATGCCGGCGTTCTTCGCCTACTCGATGATGAACGGCAGTTTCGCGATGTATCTGGCGGTGTTCACCGCCCTGCTGATCGTCGGCAGCATGACTGGGACGCTTGTCTACACGCGTGTTGTCGCGGAAAATTTCGGCCGGGCGCGCGGGCTGGCGCTCACCATCGTCAACTGCGCGCCCGCGGTGATCGCCTTTCCGGTGCTGCCGGCGCTCAACTCGATGATAGTCGAGATTGGCTGGAGCAAGTCCTACCTCGTTCTCGGCGCCTTCAGCACCGTGAGCGGCCTGATCGCGATCCTCATGCTGCCGCCGGACAGGGCGAAGATACCCAGGGCCGATATCGCGGTGGAAGGCATGCTGGACGGCACCCGGCGCGGCGATTACCGCATCATCCTGAAAAGCTGGCTGTTCTGGCTGATCCTCGTCGCCTTCTTCCTGTGCCTGCTGCAGACGCAGCTCCATTCCTCGCAGATGAACCTGATGCTGATCGACCAGGGGCTGACGACGCAGACCGCCGCCTGGATTGCCTCGGTCTATGCTGCCGGAACCTTCGTCGGCCGAATCGCCTGTGGACTTGCGCTGGACCGGTTTCCGACACCGATCGTGACTTTCATTTCGATGTTCATCCCGGCGTTCGGCTTCTTCTTCCTTGCGACCGATCTCGACACGCTGTGGGTCATCGGCATCTCGATGTTCGTCGTCGGCCTGTCGGTGGGTGCGGAAGCCGACATCATCCCGTTCCTTGTCGCGAGGTATTTCCAGGTGCGCATCTACAACACCACGCTGGGCCTCTTGATGACCTGCTCGTTCCTCGCCTCCGCGACAGGTGCGATAGGGGTCAGCATCTCGCTGGAACTCTACGACAGCTTCGAGCCGCTGCTCTATGCGATTGCAGGATCGATCGTGCTGGGCAGCGTGCTGTTCCTGTTGATGCCCAAATCTCAGAGCTTCGAGAAGATCGGCTAGGGCGATGGGGGCAGAGCCCTACAAATCGACGCCGGTGTTCGACGAGGAGAGCCTGCCCGATGCGCTGCGCAAGGATCATTCGACCAAGGCAGGGGTCTGGGGCCTGCTGAGGGTGCTGGAAGGCGAAGTGCGCCTTGTCTTCCACGATCCGCACCGGGAGGTGACGGTCACGCCCGAAACGCCCGCACCGATCCCGCCAGAGGCCCTCCACCATGTCGAGGTGACAGGCGCAATGCGCATGCAGGTCGAATTCTACCGCGAGCCGCCGCTGA
>CAYPFE010000141.1:0-7476 GCA_964409895.1 uncultured Novosphingobium sp. | reverse complement strand
CGGTGCGGAACGAGAAGATGCGCTCTTTGGCGCGGCTCTTTTCCTCGTCGCGCCGGGCGCCGCCGAAAGCGGCATCGAAGCCCCATTTGGTGAGCGCCTGCTTCAGCCCCTCGGTCTTCCACATGTCGGTGTGGAGCGGACCGTGGTCGAACGGGTTGATCCCTTTCTCCTGGGCTTCGGGATTGTGGTAGACGAGCAGCTCCATGCCGCTCTCCTTGGCCATGCGGTCGCGCAGAGCGTACATGTCCTGGAATTTCCAGGTCGTATCGACATGCAGCAGCGGGAACGGCGGCGGCGAAGGATAGAAGGCCTTGCGCGCGAGGTGCAGCATGCAGGCGCTGTCCTTGCCGACAGAATAGAGCATCACTGGCTTTTCGGCCTCGGCGACGACTTCGCAAATGATGTGAATGGCTTCGGCTTCGAGCCGCTCTAGATGGGTAAGGGTCTTCATCAGGCACGTTCCCTTGTCTTGTTGCCGGCCGAAATACAGGGATGACTTTTTAACGAACCTCCCATATGGGAGGTTAAATGTCGCTTACCAGCCAGGACGAGACGGACCTTATCCTGCCCCTGTTCCGGGGAATGGACGAAAATCCCCGTTTTTCGACATTTCTTGACCGTCTGAGGCGGCGGACTGAGGCCGATTATGTCGGTATTCTCATCCGTTCCGCCGGGGCGCCACCGGGCCGGGAAACCGAATTCTCCTCCGGAATCCACCTTGGCGGCCTACTGCGCGAATCGGGCATATCCGATACTGATGACGCCGCCCGGCCCCATTTCGACAGGCTGCGGCCAGGCCGGGTCTATGCCGCGGACGAAATTCGCGATCTCGACCCGGAGGTGATGTCACGCCGTTATGACAGCCTAGCTGCGCTCGGTATCCGCGACGAAAGAGTCGTGCGTATTGCCGCGGACGACGGGCTGAACATCGTGCTGACAATAGCGCGCTCCAAACCATGCTCGGCCGCCGACAGCGCCTTACTATCAAACCTTGCTCCCTATGTTGCAGCCGCAATGCGCAACTTCATCGCCGCCGAAAGCCAGCGGGTCGCGTCTGCCATGGCGGCGGAGGGCCTGGGCCGCTCAGGCGTGGGCTGGATCCTGTTCGGGCAGGATGCAAGGGTGCTCGAAGTGGATCCCGCTACGCAAAAGTGCCTGCGCGAAATGGCCGGCATTGACGTGACGCCGGGAGAGCGGCTGCGAGCCGGCGGTTCGCCTGCAGAGCGGGAACTCGCCGCAGCAGCCGCCGAGATGGCAGGCAATCCGGACGCCACCCAGCGCGCCGTGGTGCTCTGCGAGGAACCGAGAATCGAGGCGATCCTGCAATCCGCCAATGCTGTCGAACTTGCCGGCATGGCGCATCCCGCCATGCTGGCGATGTGCCGGCTCCCGAAAGCGGTATCGCCACGCCGGCCAGACCGGCTCGCGCGCCTGTTCGACCTGCCCCCGCGGGAAGCCGAACTCGCGATTGCGCTTGCCGACGGCCTGTCGATCGCCGAGGCGGCCGAAGCCATGGGCCTGACGATCGAGACCGCGCGCAACTATTCCAAGCGGCTCTACGCCAAACTAGGCGTTCGCGGCCAGGCGGAACTTGTCAGGCTGGTCTACGAAAGCAGTGCGGTGCTGGCCTAGCCCGCCAGCTTGCCCTCCACCTCGGCGATTTCCGAGCGCAGCCACATCGTCTCGCTGAGGTTCGCGCCACCCGAATCCTCCAGCAGCTTCTGCGAGGCGTCGCGCTTTACTGCCAAAGCCGCACGGTTCGCATC
The DNA here is from genome assembly GCA_964409895.1 of uncultured Novosphingobium sp. Taxonomy (GTDB): domain Bacteria; phylum Pseudomonadota; class Alphaproteobacteria; order Sphingomonadales; family Sphingomonadaceae; genus Novosphingobium. The sequence continues at coordinate 5,710 of CAYPFE010000141.1, read as the reverse complement.
ATCAGCCCCCAGCGCGATGTCGGTTAGGTGCAGCGCTTCCAGCGGCTTGCCCTCCCCGAGCTTCGCCCGGGCGCGCTCGGCCAGCTTGTCCGCCCCGCCCGCCAGTTCGGCAATGTCGCCGTACACGCTGGAGCGCGGCACGCCATAGAGCGCGGTGGTACCGTCCTCGTAGTGGAACCAGCCCGAATATTCGCGCCAGATCGACTTGACCGCCCAGCTCGCCTTGCCGTGGAAGTCGCCGATGGCGACATTGCCGGGGAACGCAAAGTCATGGACCAGCTCATCGACGGTCTTGCCCGCCTTCATGCCTTCGATGGTGTAATCGCGGACATAGGTGACGGCGGCCTCCATCCGGTCGAGGTCTTCCCGGATCTTGTCCTTGCCGACGATCGGATCGCCGTGGCCGGTGATAAGTATTTCGGCTCCCAGGTCACGCACCTTGGCCAGCGACTTGAGGTAGGTCCGCACTCTCCGGGGCTTGTCGCCCCTGAGTGTGTTGAGGAACGGCATGGAAAGCCACACCGGCCCGAAGGTGTTGCCGGTGAAGACGACCTTCTCCTTGGGCATCCACACCAGGATATTGTCCTCGGTTTCGCCCTCTGGCGCGTGGATCAGTTCGAACGTGCGGTTGCCGACTTCGATGGTCATGCCGGTTTCAGGCACGAAGATGTCGGGCGTGACATTCGGCATCGGTTCGCGTGGCGGTCCGTCCTGCTTGAGCGTGGAGCCCCACAGCTTGAAGGTACGCGGACCGAAGAAGGACTGCATGCCGAGCATGTCGTCCCTGCCAGCGCAGTAATCGGGCCCGCCGACGACCTTGGTGCCATCCTCCATGAAGGTCGGCACTCCACCGAAGTGATCGGCATGGCTTTGCGTGAGGAAAATGTAGCGCAGCGCACCCGTCCGGTGCGGCTTGAGTAGCTCGACGCTGCGTTTTGCGCCTTCCGGCATACCGGTGTTGACCATCACGTCGCCGTCGTCCGTCGTCACCAGGTAGGCGTTAGACACGTCGCGAGCCATGAAGATGTAATCGGTGATGGCAACCGCTTCTGTCTGCGTCTGGCCGGCCGTGACCAGATTGGCCAGCGGCGGCGCGCCTTTGGTGTCCTCGCTCATGCGCCTTCCTCCTCCATGTGGACCATGACCTTCGCCGATTGCGGGGTCCCGGCGATCTTGAGCCCGTCGAGCACATCATCGAAGGGAATGCGGTGGCTGATCATCGTCGCGATCTTGTCCTTGAGCCGCGCCATGTTCGAGACGACATCGTTCATCTCTGTCGGGTATCCGACAGCGGTCGTGATTTCGAGCTCGCTGGTCAGCATGGTGCCGAAGGAAATCGGGATGGGCTGGTAATAGACCGCGGTAATGACGAAGCGCGAACCGTATTTGCACATGTCGATGACGTCGCCGGGAATGTTCGGCGCGCCAGCCGCATCGATATAGGCATCGGTGCCGACGGCAGGCTTGTGCATGCACATTTCGGTGCCGTGGAGCTCGCCCAGCACCTCACGGACGTTGACCTTGGTCGGATCGAAACCGGCGCGCGCGCCCAGCGCCAGCGCCCGGTCAAGCCGCTCTTGCGCAAGGTCGAAGACGACGACATCGGTGATGCCGCGATCGACCAGCCAAAGCACCATGCCGAGTCCGATCGGACCGCAGCCGAACACCACGACCTTGTCACCCGGCTTGACGTTGGCGCGGTTGACGCCGTGCATCGCGACCGCCAGCGGTTCGGTCATCGCCGCGACCTCATAGGTCACGCCTTCGGGGATCGGGATGAGATTGGTATCCCGCGCCGCGTCCTTCACCAGCACCTGGTTCTGGAACGCGCCTTCCGGGCCGCCGCTGCCGATGTTGCTGGGCGTGTTCATCGGGTTGATGATTACCGCGTCTCCCGGCGCCAGCCCGGAAACCTGGGCACCGACGCTCAGCACCTCGCCCGCACCCTCGTGGCCGATAGGCGTTACTCCGCCCGGCTCGCGCATGATGCCGCCACCCTTGATGTAGCTGAGGTCGCTGCCGCAGATGCCGCAGGCCTTCATCTTGACGACGACGTCCTTCGGCCCGGCCTCAGGCGCGGTGTAGGGATCGAGGCGGACGTCGTTGACTTCGTGGATGTTGAGAACCTTCATGGTCATTCTCCCGTAGCCGGCCTCAGGGCCGGATCTTGTAGCCGCCGTCGATGAAGACGGTTTCGCCGGACATGAACGACGAGGCGTCCGAGCACAGGTAAGCGCCGATACCCTCGAAGTCTTCGGCATAGCCGAGACGCCGGAGCGGTGTGCTTGGACCATAGATGGACGACAACGCCGCGTCGGCCGCTTCCTGATCCGGCCCCATCATCGGCGTGATGATCAGCCCCGGCGCCACAACATTGGCGCGGATACCATATTCGCCGAGTTCGACAGCGAGACAGCGGATCACTGCTTCGGCGCCGCATTTCGAGGCGGCGTATTCCATCTTGCCCGCAAGCCCCTGGTAGAGCGAGCCGGACCCGCAGGCGACCAGACTGCCGCCCGGCTCGCCGGCTTCGGCCCGCGCCTTCATGTGCCGGCCGCCTTCGCGCAGCGTATAGAACGCGCCGTGCAGCGCGACCGACTGGAACTTGTGCCAGTGCTCGGTGGGCATGTCGAACACCGAGTCGTAGACAGGCGGCGGCCCGGAATTGGCGAAGACGCAGTCGATCCGGCCGAAATCTCCCATCAGCTGTTCGTAGCCGGCATTGACGGCGGCTTCGTCGGAAACATCGACAATATAGGTCTCCACCCGGCCAGCGCCCGCTTCTAGCAGTTCCGCCTTGGCCGCTGCGTTCTTCTCCGCGTTGCGCGCCCAGATGGCGATATCGCCACCCATCTTGGCGCAGCCCATGGCGAAGCCGAGGCCGATCCCGCCGTTGCCGCCCGTCACCATCGTCACCTTGCCGGTGCAGTCGAAAAGCTTGCTCATCGTTACTCCATTGTCAGGTCGAAAGCCGGTGAAGCGCCTAACCCAGGCCGCCTTCTACCGATGCCGCATAAGGCGGATAGATCACGCTGCCGCCGTCGACAACCAGCGTGTCGCCGGTGTGAAAGCTCGAAGCATCGGAGCACAGATAGGCGGAAATGCCTTCCATGTCCTCGATGGTGCCCGTGCGCGGGATCGGCGTGACCGATGCGAAGTAACCGCAGACCTTGTCCTGGATTTCCTGCGGCGCCTGCTTCAGCCCCTCGGTGACGATCATGCCCGGCGCGATCGAATTCGCGCGGATGCCGTATTTGCCGAGCTCGGCCGCCATGCCCCGGATCACCGCGCCCATGCCGCCCTTGGCGGCTGCGTAATTCTCGATGCCGGTAACGCCATGGAACATCGAGAGGCTGCCGCAGAACACCAGGCTGCCGCCCGGTTCGCCCGCCTTGGCGCGCTCGACCATCAGCCTGGCGGCTTCCTGAAGGGTGAAGAAGGCGCCGTGCAGGCTGACGTTCAACAGGTCGTGCCATTCCTCCGGGTCCATATCCAGCACCGAGCCGCCGCGCGAGGAGCGGCCCGAATTGGCGAAAACGCAATCGATTCGCCCGAAATCCTCCATCAGCTTTCCGTATCCCGCAATGATCGCTTCGCGGTCTGCCACGTCTACCACGTAGGTTTCCACACGCCCCGCACCTGCCGCCAGCAGCTTTTCCTTGGCAGCCGCGTTCTTCTCTTCGTTGCGCGCCCAGATGGCTATGTCGCTGCCCATCTTCGCGCAACCCATGGCAAAACCGAGGCCGATGCCGCCGTTGCCGCCCGTCACCATCGTCACCTTGCCGGTGCAGTCGAATAGATGCTTGCCCATTGCCGTCTCCAAGTCGCGCTCTTCGCACTCGCCCCTAGACATTTGTTTCGCTTTGCGCCAGCCAGCGCCGCACCCAATTCCGACCAGAGGGGAAATTCCATGGCCCAGCCGCTCAATGCCGACCAGCTCGTCGAACAGGCGATGAAGGACACCGGCATCGACGCCTTCGACAACGATTCCTATCGCGAGGGCCTCGAAGTCTTCGTGCACGACTTCAACAATGGTATCGCCAAGGGGCTCTACAACGACCAGGGCGTCGACCGGGTGATCGCGGACTGCCTGCTCTATCTCTCCAACCGGTTGCGCGTCGTCGACTACCACCGGCAATATCCGGAGCTGGCAACCCGCCCGATCGAAAAGCCGGTGTTCGTGATGGGCGTGCCGCGCACCGGCACCACGCTAATGTCGAACCTGCTCGCCGCCGACCCGGCCAGGCGCTCACCGCTGGAATGGGAAATCGACGAACCGATCCCCCCCGCGACCTCCGAAACGCTCAAGACCGATCCACGCTGCCTTGCCCGGCTGGCACGGGAAAAGGCCATGCTCGAGGCGAACCCGGAGATGGGCAAGATCTACCGCAGTTCGGCGGTCTATCCGCACGAATGCGTCTGGTACCTCGCGCATGACTTCAAGACGCTGATGATCGAATCCAAGGGCATCCTGCCGGAATACCGCGAATTCATCTTCAACGCCGACATGACCTCCGCTTACGCCTATCACCGCAAGTTCCTGCAGGCGCTGCAGCACCATGCGCCGGGCGTGTGGAACCTCAAGATGCCGTCGCACATCCTGCACCTCGATTACCTCATCAAGGAATATCCGGACGCGCGGCTGATCTGGACGCACCGCGATCCCCTCACCGCGACCGGCTCGCTGTGCTCGATCATCTCGATGAGCCACATGATGCTGATGGGTCGGATCGACAACGAATGGCTGGGCTACAATTACCCCTGGCAGGCCCAGCAGCACGCCGAGCGCGGCATGGATTTCCGAGACAAGCATGGCGAGGGCCGCGTGATCGACGTACATTATGCCGACCTCATCAACGACCCGATGGGCGAGATGAAGAAGCTCTATGCGGCGCTGGGCGACGAATGGACGCCCGAAGCCGAGGCCGGCATCCAGGGCTGGCTCGACGACAATCCGCAGAACAAGTTCGGCAAGCACGAATACAAGCTGGCGCAATACGGGCTCACCAAGGAGGGTCTGGAACCGCTGTTCGAACGTTATCTTTCGCGCTACGATGTGGCCCGCGAAGGCTGAGGAGAGAAACAATGCTGGTCGGACAACACTACCAGAACGGATATGTCTGCGACGACATCGAGGAAGGCATCGACCTGTTCATGGCGCACGGCCTCGAAAAGCGGCCGCAGATCATCCCCGTCGAACAGACCGTGCAGACCCCTGACGGACCCCGTGACCAAGAGATGAAGATCTGCATGTTCTGGCACAACGGCGTGCAGTCCGAGTTGATCCAGCCGATCAAGGACGACGTGAATGTTTACGCCAACGCACCGTCCAACGGCGCCCCGATCCGCTTCCACCATATCTGCCTGCGCGTGCCGGAATGGACGAATTTCCGCGCCGCCTGCGATGCCCAGGACTTGCCGGTGGTGATGGAGCGCGACCTCGGCCCCGATGCGCTGCGCTTCATTTATCTCGACGGGCGCAAGGCCTTCGGCCACTATCTCGAATACACACATATGTCCGACGAGATGTGGGAGATGACCAAGGCGATGTGATCGCCGCCAGGGAGAGCGACGAATGGGCAAGGCAGCCGACGAACTGCTGGCATACCAGAACCGCGATGGTGCCTATGACGTCGCCTACGCCGATGTTGCCGATCTCCAGATCGTGGCGATGGACGAGTTGCTGCAGGAGCGCGTCAGCCAGATCATC
>CAYPFE010000140.1:0-7539 GCA_964409895.1 uncultured Novosphingobium sp. | reverse complement strand
AAGACGGCGTGCGCGAACTGCAGAACCGCCGTGTCGAGGTCACCTACGGACCGGGTTCGGGCTGGTAAACGCCAACCGGCAAATCGAAACGAAAGGGGCCGGGGGAGAAATCCTCCGGCCTTTTTTGTTGCCTCAGGCACCGGCGGGCCCATCCGGGCTCTTCGGCTTCCGCACCATAGGGGGCGCGACGGACGGTCGGCCTTGCGGCCCGCTTAGAGCGAGCCGGATCAGCGCGTAAAGTTACGCCCGCAACAACGCGCTTCCCTCAGGCAGGCCGGAACTTCATTGCATCGCCGTTCATGCAGTAGCGCCTGCCGGTCGGGCGCGGGCCGTCATCGAAGACATGACCCAGATGCCCGCCGCAGCGCGCGCAATGCACCTCGGTGCGGGGATAGCCGAGCTTGTAATCGGTCGATGTGCCGACAGCGCCCTTGAGCGGCTTCCAGAAGCTGGGCCAGCCGGTGCCGCTGTCGTATTTCGTCGCCGAAGAAAACAACGGATTGCCGTCGGCAGCGCAGACGAAGGTGCCCTTGCGTTTTTCCTTGTTGAGAGGCGATGTAAACGGACGTTCGGTTCCGGCCTGGCGCAGGATGTAGAACTGCTCCGCCGTCAGCCGCCTTCGCCATTCGGCTTCGCTGTAGCTGACCGGATAGCTTCTTGCCTCGGCCGATGAGCCATCGCAGGCGGCGATCACCGGAACCGCAACGCCGGCACCCAGCCATGAAAGAAAGCGCCGGCGGTCGGATAGGGCAGGGGGGAACATTGCAGGTTTCTCCTGTTCTCTTCGAATACCCGCCTCGCCTCCCTAGATCGGTCCCTCGCGCGAAATGTCAATGCCCGGCGGTCAGGCGCGGGCGGGACGCAGCCGTGCGAACAGCCCGCGCTTGGTCTCCTTGGTATGCGCCGGGCCGGACTTCATCACCCTGGTCCGGAACAGCCGGGCGCCGGTGCGCACGAACACCACGACACACAATGCCTGCCAGCCGATTGCCAGCAGATGGGTCCACAGCGTCGCATCCTGCGCGGCACGCGCCAGCATCGCGAAGGGCGAGCTGAAGGGGAACACCACCGCAAGCAGTTCGACCGGGCTTCCGGGCTGAGTCATCGCGTAGCTTGCCAGGAAGAACACCATCAGCTGCATCATCGTGACCGGCATCGAGATGGTCTGCACCTCGCGAACGGTCGTCGCCATCGAACCGATCGACAGGAACACCGAACCGAGCAGCAGATAGGCCATGGCGAAGTAGACCACGCCGAGGCCGAAGAACACCGGCCAGCCGACTGCGGGCACGGCGAGGTCGAGGCCCACCGATCCCGCCGCCAGCAGGACGCCCCCGAAGGTCACGCCCCATACCGCGATCCCGACGAAGGAGATCGCCAGCATCGCGAACAGCTTGCCGAAGAATACCGCGTCCATCGGGATGGCGGCGGCAAGGATCTCGATGATCTTGTTGGCCTTTTCCTCGACGAGGTTGGACAGCACCATGCCTGCCAGCAGCATCGTCAGCAGGAACAGCAGGGTCTGCGCCGCCTGGGCGGTCATCAGATGGCTGCGCTTGCTGCTGGCGGTGCTGGTCGCCGTGCCGACCAGTGATACTTGCGGATAGGCTTCAGGCGCCGCTGCAAGCGAACGCGCCGCCAGCATCGCCACCGGGCCGCGCCATTGCCTGATCTGGCCTTCCGTCCCGGTCAGCACCGGTTCGGCCAGCGTGCCGGAGAGAATCGCGGCGATATTGCCCTTGCGCGCCGCGAGCTCCGCCTTGGCGTCCACCGTCTGGCCCGGATCGAGCCGCTCCACGACGACGAGCCTCGGCAGAACATTGCCGAGCTGCCCAGACATGCTGTCATGCGCAGCCAGCATCGCATCGACGTCGGCAGCCTGCATGGCGATGCCGAGTTCGGGACGCTCTGCCGCCTGCTGGACGTGCTGGCCAACGTCGCCCGCCATGGCCGCGACAATCAGCGGGAACAGCGGGCCGAGCAGGAAGAAGAAGAAGCTGCGGCTGAACAGGATCGCGCCGAAATCGCGCCGGGCGATCACAAGCGCCGCTTGCAGGGTGGAAAGTCGTCCGTTGCTCATGTCCGTTCCTCCTGCTTGTCGGCTTCAAGCGCCTCGGCGGCGGCCTCGCCGGCGATGGCGACGAATGCGTCGTGGAGCCCTGCCCGTTCGATCGACAGCGACAGGATGCCTGCTTCGCCCTCGATCAGCGCGCGCAGCAGCGGTTCGACCCCTGTTTCGGGCAGCGAGAAGAACCAGAAATTGCCTTCATGGCGAACATCCGCAGGAAATGCCGCGCGCCATGGCCCGTCCTGCGCGCGCGTTTCCAGCCGCACCTGCGGCCGGATACGGTCACGCGCGACGTCGACCGGTCCGGCAAACGGCACACGCCCGCCGGCGATGATCGCCACTTCGTCGCAAAGCCGCTCGGCATGGGCGATGACATGGGTCGAGAATATGACCGTAGTGCCCTTTTCGGCCAGCGTGCGGATCATGCGTTCGAGCCGGCCCTGGTTGAGCGCGTCGAGCCCGGAAAACGGCTCGTCGAACACCACCAGGCGCGGTTCGTGCACCAAAGTCCCGAGGATCTGGACCTGTTGCGCCATGCCCTTCGACATCTGCCGGATCTGGCGGTCGGCCGCGTAGGACAGCCCATGCTCTTCCAGAAGCTCGCGCCCGCGCTTGCGGCCTTCGGCGAGCGGAAGCCCTCGAAGCGCGCCGACGAAGGCAATGGCTTCATAGGCCTTCATCGCCGGATAGAGGCCGCGTTCCTAGGGGAGGTAGCCGATGGCGTGAGCGACATCGTGAGGGCGCTCTGCACCGAGCACCCGGCGCACGCCCTCGTCGGGGTCGATGATGCCGAGCAGCATCCTCAGCGTGGTGGTCTTGCCCGCCCCGTTCGGACCGAGAATCCCGTAGATTGCACCTTCCGGTACGATGATGTCGATGCCGTCGACGGCAGTGAAGCCGTCGAAGCGCTTGACGATGCCGCGCGCCTCGATGGCAAGCGGGGTACCGTCGCACGCCGCATTGCCTGCCGCGTGCCAATTTCCTAGGTCCATCTTCATGGGAAACGGCCATTAACCTTGGTGCGTGAACAGGAGCCCCAGCAAACATGGTAAATGCGGCGGTAACCAATGCGCTGGTCGCCGACCTCGAAAGCGAGGCACGGGAGCTCGGCTTTGTCGCCGTGGGCATTGCCGCCGCTGCCGGGGATTCAATTGCTGCCGGCCGGCTCGAAGCATGGCTGGAAGCAGGCATGCACGGATCGATGGCGTGGATGGAGGCGCGCGCGCACCAGCGCCGTGGCCCGCAAGAGCTGTGGGACGAAGCGCGCAGCGTGATCGCTCTCGGCATGAGCTATGCGCCGGCAGGCGATCCCATGGCGCTGGCCGAACGTCCCGATCTCGGCTGGATCTCGGCCTATGCCCGGGGCGGCGATTATCATGACACGGTCAAGAAGGCGCTGAAACGGCTCGCGCGCTGGCTGGTTGCCGAGAGTGCGAAGCGCGGGCTTGGCGAAGCGGGGGTCAAGGTCTTCGTCGACACCGCCCCGGTCATGGAAAAGCCGCTGGGCGAGGCCGCGGGACTTGGCTGGCAGGGCAAGCACACCAACCTGGTAAGCCGCGAGCACGGGTCGTGGCTGTTCCTCGGCGAAATCTACACCACTCTGGAATTGCCCGCGAGCGAGCCGGGCCAAGACCGCTGCGGTTCCTGCAGCGCCTGCCAGACGGCTTGTCCGACCGATGCCTTTCCAGCGCCCTTCCGGCTCGATGCCAGGCGGTGCATCAGCTACCTGACGATCGAGCACAAGGGCCCGATCCCGCTCGAATTCCGCGAGGCGATGGGCAACCGCATCTATGGCTGCGACGATTGCCTGGCCGTGTGCCCGTGGAACAAGTTCGCAAATACCGCCCATGCCCACCGCGCCTTTCTGACGCGCGCCGAACTGGCCGCTCCGGAACTTGCCGGCCTGCTGGAACTCGACGACACGGGGTTTCGGCGGCTGTTCTCAGGCTCCCCGGTCAAGCGCATCGGCAGGGACCGCTTTGTCCGCAATTGCCTGATCGCGGCGGGCAACTCGGGACAGCCGGAGCTGCTCCGACCTGTCGAGGCACTCACCGCCGATCCCGACCCGATCGTCGCGGAAGCTGCCCAATGGGCCGCTGCAAGGCTCAGAGCAGCTCCTTGAGCGGCTTTGTCGCATCCGCCAGTTCGCCAAGGTCGGGCGTGGCGCCGGCTTCCACGAGCTTGCGGCCCTGCACATAGTCCTTGACCATGTTGACGCAATCGAGCGCGATGACACGGCCTTCCTTCAGATAGACCACCGAGAAGCTGCGGTCATCCGGGCTTCCCCGCACAACGGTAGCGTCGAAGCCCGCCGATATGCCTGCTGTCTGCAGCCTCAGGTCATACTGGTTGGACCAGAACCACGGGAACGCATGGTAGGGCTGCTCGTCGCCGCAGATCGCCTTGGCGACGCAGGTCGCCATGTCGTTGGCGTTCTGGACCGATTCGACGCGCATCACCATGCCGCCGGCAAAGGCACAGGCAAAGGCGGCGCAATCGCCGATGGCATAGACGTCGGGCAGAGAGGTGCGGCAATGATCGTCGACATTGACGCCGTTGCCGCCGTCCGCGCCCGCATGGATCAGCGGTTCGACGGCCGGGATGATGCCGATGCCGACGATCACAGCATCGGCGGGAATGACTTCGCCACCCGCCAGCCTGACACCGGTGACGCGGCCCTCGCCTTCAAGAGCCTCGACCGCCACGCCGGTACGCAGATCGACGCCGTGATCGCGATGCTCCTTCTCGTAGAAGGCCGACAATTCCTCACCCGCCACTCGCGCCAGCACACGAGGCAGAGCTTCGAGCAGCGTCACCTTGCAGCCAAGCTTGGTCAGCACCGCTGCTGCTTCCAGGCCGATATAGCCGCCACCGATCACCACGATGTTGCGCACGCCGCCATCGACTTCGCCCATCAGCAGGTCGCAATCGGCACGGGTGCGCACGGGATGGATGCCGGAGAGGTCGGACCCCTCGATGCTGAGCATCCTCGGATCGCCGCCCGTTGCCCAGACCAGCTTGCCGTAGCCAAGCCGCTGCCCGTCGGAAAAGCTCAGTACATGCGCTGCAGGATCGACCCCGGTGACTTCCGTGCCGAGAAGGAATTCGATGCCCTTTTCCTCCCAGAAGACAGGCGGGCGGATATACAGCCGGTCGAACGTCTTTTCGCGCGCGAAATATTCCTTGGAGAGCGGCGGGCGTTCATAGGGATACTCCGGCTCGCGCCCGACCACGGCAATGCTGCCTTCGAACCCGTTCTGCCTGAGCGCAATGGCGCATTGCGCTCCCCCATGTCCTGCGCCCACGATGACTACGTCTGCCTGTTCCATGACTCTCCCGTTCGGCAAAAATCATCCCTGCGTCAATGCCGGTTATGCGCGATATCTGGCGATTGGAAGCGGTTGGCGTCCTTGATCTGGCGCAAGCAGCTCAGTTCAGGGCAGCCATGGCGATCTGCAGCGAGCGGCCATGCGCTTCCGGATCGTAGATCGATCCGCCGATGATGACTTCATCCGCCGCGGTGCGTTCGATGAAGGCCAGCATGTCCGCGCGCACCTTGTCCGGTCCTCCGATCGCGCTGACCGAACGCATCTGCTGCATCATCGCCACGGCTTCCGGAGACATGCTCTCGCGATAGCCCTCGACCGGCGGCCTCAGACCGACAGAGCGGCCAGTCCGGAAATCGGCGAAACTCTGTTCCATCGAGCTTGAGAGGAATGCGGCCTCCTCATCGGTATCCGCCGCGATCACCGTCATCGCCACCATCGCATGCGGCTTGTCCAGCACCGCAGAGGGCTGGAAATTCTCGCGATAGACCTTGAGCGCCTGGTCGAGCAGCTGCGGGGCGAAATGCGACGCAAAGGCATAGGGCAGGCCGAGATGCGCGGCGAGCGAAGCGCCGAACAGGCTGGAGCCGAGAATCCACATCTCGACATCCGCACCCGCGCCCGGCATCGCCGGGATCGGCACACGTTCGTCACCGGCGAACCGCGCCTGCAATTCGACCACATCCTGCGGGAACTGGTCGGCAGCTGCCATCAGGTCCTTGCGCAGCGCATGCGCGATCCGCCTGTCCGCGCCCGGTGCCCGGCCAAGGCCGAGATCGACGCGGCCCGGGAACAGCGCGTCGAGCGTGCCGAACTGTTCGGCGATGACCAGCGGGTTGTGATTGGGCAGCATGATCCCGCCGGCGCCGATGCGGATGGTCGAGGTCGCATGGCCGATGTGGGCCAGCACCACCGATACGGCCGCGCCCGCAAGCCCCCCGGTGCCGTGATGCTCGGCCGTCCAGAACCGCTTGTATCCCGCCTCCTCCGCCGCCTTGGCAAGGCCGGCGGTCGCCGCGAGCGCCCCTGCTGCCGAGCCGCCCTGGCGGATCGAGACGAGATCGAGAACCGAAAGCGGGATCATGGCTGCGGTGTATCCTGCTGCCCCAACTGCGCAAGATAGTCCCGCGCGGTGCCTGCCGCATCGCTGTCCGGCGCGGCATCGATCACCGATTGCCAACTCTTGCGCGCGGCCTCTTCATTGCCCGCCAGCACGGCGATGACGCCGGCCTCGAGCCCGATCTCGGGATCGATCGGCATCAACTTCGCCGCTTCCTCTATCTGGACTTGCGCCATGGCAAGATCATCCAGCCTGCGGGAAAGGGTCGCCGAGAGCAGCCATCCCTGCGGATTGCCGGGATTGGCGGACCGCGCCTCGCCCAGCGCGTCGCGCGCCGCCTCCAGCCGGTCGAGCGCGACCAGCGCGCGAGAGCGGTCGATGGCGATATCACCTGCCAGCAAGCGGCTGCCAGAGGCTCCCGCCTCGTCCTGGGCGGTCTCGAAGGCGGCAAGCGCCGCTTCGCCGTCGCCGCGCGCCATCGCCGCATTGCCCGCCATCGCGGCGAGACGCGCGCGGCGGTCATGGCCATCCGGATCGGCGGTTGCTCGAGCGGCAAGGAAGGTCGCTTCGGCCTCGTCCCACTGTTCGAGCTGGACAAGCGCCATGCCAAGGCACTGCCCCGCCTCCGAACGCTCCACACCCTCAGCGCGCGCCAGCCACAGTTCCGCATTCTCGGCGGCAGTAGACGGATCGTCCTTGGCCACCGCAAGGCAGGCGGACAGCGACGCGGAATGCTGCAGAGGTGGAAGGGCGGGCGCCACTGCCTGTCGCTGGCTTTCAGTCCGCTTGCGCTCGAGAATCTCGGGCGGAAGCGGCGAGACCGGTCTGGTCCCCGACTGCGGGAAGGGGCCGATCTGGGCAAGCAGGGCGAGCAACAGGGACATGAAATGCGTTCCGATCCGGTCTTCTCAGCCTGCCTCGGCGGCGAGCCCTGCTACCGCTCCCAGCAGCAGGGCGATATCCTGGTCGCGCGACAGGCGGTGGTCGCCGTCCTTGATCAGCGTGACCTGCACATCGGCTGAACGCAGCGCTTCGGCAAGCCTGAGTGAAATCTCCCATGGCACGTCGGGATCGCCCTGGCCATG
>CAYPFE010000139.1:0-7561 GCA_964409895.1 uncultured Novosphingobium sp. | reverse complement strand
TTATGAGGATGGGCGCATCTTCGTCGCTGCGCTCGATTGCCGGCTGATCGCGCTCGACGCAAAGACCGGCGAGGAATTGTGGGTCAAGGCGTCGACACCCAAGGATTCCTACAACATCTGCACCGGCGCGCCGCGCACGATGAATGGCAAGGTCATCATCGGCAATGGCGGCGCCGATTTCGGAGCGCGTGGATTCGTAACAGCATTCGACACCAAGACCGGCAGGCAGGTGTGGCGCTTCTATACCGTGCCCGGCACTCCGGCGCAGAACCGGGGCGATCCGGCGATGGAAGCGGCCGCCAAGACCTGGAGCGACGACTTCTGGAAGAACACCGGCGGCGGCGGTACCGTGTGGAACGGCATGACCTTCGATGCCGAAATGAACCGCATCTATATCGGCGTCGGCAACGCCGGCCCCTATGACGCCGAGGTGCGCAGCCCCGGCGGTGGCGACAACCTCTACACCGCCTCGATAGTCGCACTCGATGCCGATACCGGCAAATATGTCTGGCACTATCAGGAAAACCCGCGCGAGGTCTGGGACTACAAGGCCACGCCAAACATCGTCATGGCTACACTCAAGCTTGAGGGCAAGGAGCGCAAGGTGCTGATGCACGCGCCGACCAACGGCTTCCTCTACGTGCTCGACCGCGAGAACGGTAAAGTCATTTCGGCCGGCAAGACCACGGAGATCACCTGGGCCAAGGGCATCGACCTGGAAACCGGCCGGCCGATCGAAAATCCCGATATCCGCTACGAGACCGGCGAAACCGTGATCTGGCCGGGCACCGTCGGCGGCCACAACTGGCAGCCGATGAGCTACAATCCCAAGCTCGGTCTGGTCTACATTCCGATCCAGCAGCTTGGCGCACGCTTCAAGCGCGTTACCGAAGATGCCAAGCCCACGGAAGACGCTTTCAACGTCATGGGTCTGCTGACCGAGGCCGTCATTCAGAAGCCGGGCGACGGGCATGGCTTCCTGGTCGCCTGGAACCCGGTGACGCAAAAGGAAGCCTGGCGGATCAAGCACGATCACCTTTGGAACGGCGGTACACTGGCGACAGCCGGCGGTCTGGTATTTCAGGGTACCGCAGAGGGCTGGTTCAATGCCTATGACGGCAAGACGGGCGAGCGGCTGTGGCGCTTCGACGCCCAGCTCGGCATCGTCGGCGCCCCGATGAGCTATACCGTCGATGGCAAGCAATATGTCTCGATCCTGGTCGGCTACGGCGGGACCTCGGCGGCTTTTGGCAAATACATGGACGTGGGCTGGAAATACGGGATGCAGCAGCGGCGGCTGCTGACCTTCGCGCTCGGAGCCAAGGGCAAGCTCCCCGAGGATCCGGTCAAGCCGAGCTTCAAGATCAACGCGCTCGACGATCCCAAGCTGGTACTGGACGACGCGGACGTCGCTGCGGGCCGGATGCTGTCGGTGCGTTGTGCTGCCTGCCATGGCGTGGGTTTCCACGCGACCGGCACACCGGGCCCCGACCTCAGGGAATCGGCGATTGCGCTTGAGCTCGAAAGCCTTAGCGAACTGCTGAAATCGGGAGCCATGCTGGAGAGCGGCATGCCGCGCTTCGAAATGCTCAGCGACGACGAGATACGCCAGCTCCACGCCTATATCCGCAAGCGCGCAAGGGATGCCCTGAGCGCGAGCGGAGGCGAAGAGGAATCGGCTCCCCGTCCGATGTTCTGACATCGGCTGAACAGCAGCCAGCGAGAATCGCGAGGGCGATTGCGGATTCCTGCGCTTGATGTAAGGGCTATGCGGCGCTTAAGCGGGACCGCACGGTTCGATCACGGAATTTGAAAAGAAGGACGACACGATGAACGATTTTCTGGGTTACAATGGCAAGAAGGTAGTCATCACCGGCTGCTTTTCCGGCATGGGCGAAGCTGCGGCGAAGATACTTCTCGACCTTGGCGCCGAAGTGCATGGGCTCGACTACAAGGACAGCACTCTGCCGCTGGCGAGCTTCACCAATGTCGACCTGCGTGACCCCGCCTCGATCGAAGCCGGCGTCGCCAAGCTTGGCAATGGCAAGGTCGATGCCCTGTTCCATTGTGCCGGCCTTCCCGGCGGGCTGTTCCCGCCGATGGACCTGATGAAGGTCAACGTGCTCGGCATGCGCCACCTCACCGAATTGATCATTCCGCTGATGCAAGGCAAGGGTGCCGTCGCCTCGATCTCTTCGACTGCGGGCATGGGCTGGAGCCAGCGCATCCCGACCCACATGGAACTGATCATGACCCAGGGCTTTGCCGCCGGTGAAGCCTGGTGCGAGGCGCATGCGGAAGAGGTCGCCGAAGGCTACGCCTTCTCCAAGGAGACCATGAACGTGTGGACCATGTTCATGGGCGCCCGCATGATCAAGCAGGGCATCCGCTTCAACGCCACCATGCCTTCGCCGACGCAGACGCCGATGATGCAGGCGTTTCACGACACCGCCGGCAAGGCGACTGTCGACGCCGCAGCCGAGCCGCTAGGCCGCTACACCACGCCGGAAGAGCAAGCCGGCCCGCTGGTGCTGCTCAACAGCGATGCGGCAGGCGTCGTCAACGGCGTCGTCCTGCCGGTTGACGGCGGCTTCATGGGCGGAGTCGTCACCGGCCAGGTCGACATGAGCATGATGATGCGCGGAGCAGCTCAGGAGGGCTGACCTCAAGGCGTTACAGTGGATTTGCGAGCTGGTCGGCCATACCCAGGCCGGCCTGCTCCATCCCCGCCGTCTCGCCACCGTCGACGATCAGGTCGGCGCCGGTCACGAAACTTGCAGCGGGCGATGCGAGGAACACCGCAGCAGCGGCAAGCTCCTCGGGCTTGCCCTTGCGCTGGATCGCGGCGACGTCGAGCATGTATTGCGTCGTTTCGTTGACTTCGCCCGCTGTCATCACCGTGTCGACCAGTCCCGGCGAGATCGACACCAGCCTCGCCCCATTTTCACCGAAACTCTTCGCCTCGCGCCGCACCAGCGTTCGTACAGCGCGTTTGGAGACGAGATAGGCAACCTGCGAATCGGGAACCTTGTCGAGCAATGAGGCACTCCCCCCCGACGGCATCGGCTGTTCGAACAGCGCGTCCAGTTCGGGCGTCACCGGCATGTGCCCGGCGGTCGACGAGAACAGCACCGCCGCGGCGCCTTCGGCCATCCGCGGACGGATCATGTCCACAAGCGCAATCGTCGCATCGAGATTGATCGCCAGCACGCGGTCCTTCTCGCCCATTTGCGGGGCGATACCAGCCGTGTGGATCACCGCAGCAATCTTTCGACTGCCCACGGCATCGGTCAGCCGTGCCATGAAATCCGGCGCGGTTATCTCTCCCGCCAGCACCTCCACCTTGGTCCGGTTTGAACGTAACGGGCCGGCAACTGCCTCCAGCCGGTCCTCGAACAAATCGCAGAGCAGCAAGTCGTCCCAGCCGTCCTCCGCCATTAGCCGCGCGCAATGCGAGCCCATGCCGCCTGCAGCACCCGTGACGATTGTCACGCCTGAAGGTTTGTCCGGTCCGGCCATGCACTCGCTCCCTTTGCCTTCCTGTTCCTAGCAGAGCCTGCATAGGCCGTCGCAGTCAAGGCTTGGATGACCGGCGGTTCGCGCCTAGAGCCAAGGCCGCAACGCGACAGGGGAGCCCACGTGATGGCAGATGCCGTACTTTATGAAGCAGGCGAGGACGGGATCGTCACGCTCACGCTCAACCGCCCGGAAATGCGCAATCCGATTTCCGACATGGAAATGATCGAAGCGCTGCTTGGCGCAATCGACAGGCTCGATTGCGACCCGAATGCGCGCGTCGCGATCCTCACTGGCGCCGGCAAGGGATTCTCCTCGGGCGGAAATATCCAGGAAATGAAGCCGGGGGGCGCCCTCAACACCGGCTCACCTGTGCAAACCCGCGCCAATTACCGCAACGGCATCCAGCGCCTGCCCGTCGCCTTTGCAAAGCTGGACGTGCCGGTGATTGCCGCCGTCAACGGCGCGGCGATAGGTGCTGGCTGCGACCTTACCTGCATGTGCGATCTCAGGATTGCAGGGAAAAGCGCCCGGTTCGCCGAAAGCTTCGTCAAGCTCGGACTGATTGCCGGAGACGGCGGCTCCTGGCTGCTGCCGCGTGTGATCGGCTGGTCGAAGGCGGCGGAAATGGCGCTGACCGGCGACATGATCGATGCGGAGGAAGCACTGGCCTGCGGGCTCGTCTCGCAAGTCGTGCCCGACGAGGATCTGATGGCGACCGCACGAGCACTCGCGGCGCGCATCGCCGCCAACCCCACCCACGCTGTGCGGATGACGAAGCGTCTGCTGTGGGAAGGCCGCCGCGTCGATCTGCCGAGCCTGCTGGAGATGGCCTCTGGCATGCAGGCCGCGGCGCATATGACGGCCGATCATGCCGAGGCGGTCGATGCCTTCCTCGAAAAGCGCAATCCGCTATTCCGGGGGAAATAAGCCGCCCAGCAATCGGCTTGCCATTGCCTGCAGCTTCCCTAGGCTTGCAATCGTAGGTGTGGCCGCGTCTGCCCACCGGGGGTAGAGGAGTTTTGCGGTGACCGATCATACATGCATTGCCGGCGTAAACATGGTGCTCGGAGGCAACGTCTTCGGATGGACCATCGACCGCGACCGGAGCTTCGAGATTCTCGATGCCTTTTACGAGGCCGGGGGAAGGATGATCGATTCGGCCGAGGGCTATTCGGCCTGGGTGCCTGGCAACAAGGGCGGCGAATCGGAAACCATCATCGGCGAATGGCTGGAAAGCCGGGGCGTGCGCAGCGACATGCGCATCGGCACCAAGACCGGCATGGCCCAGACGCGCGAATGCCTGCAGGAAGCCGCCGTTGCATCCGCGCTGGAAGGCTGCCTGGAGCGGCTGCACACCGACTATCTCGACCTGTTCTACGTGCATATGGACAATGGCCAGACACCTCTCGATGACATCGCCGTCGCCTATGATGCCACGGTCAGGTCAGGCAAGGTGCGCGAGATCGGGCTCTCGAATACGGTCGGCGAGCGCCTCACAGGCCTGTTCGAGGCGACCGACCGGCTCGGCACCACGCCTTTCTCCGTCATCCAGCCCAAGCACAATTTCGTCTTCCGCAGCGAATTTTCCGGCCCCATGCTGGAACTCGCCAAGGCGCGCGGCATCGCCGTGTTCCCCTATTACAGCCTCGCCTCGGGCTTCCTCACCGGCAAGTTCAAGTCGAACGATGACTGGGCAAGCACCATGCGCAGCTTCACCATCGACGAGTTCGGCACACCCGCCGGCTGGGACGCGCTGCACGTGCTTGAAGCCATGGCGAAAGAGGCCGGCGCCAGCCCCGCCCAATACGCCCTCGCCTGGCTCGCCGCGCAGGACGGGATCACCGCGCCGATAGTGAGCGCAACCTCGACCGCGCAGCTGGCAGAGACGATGAAGTTCCTGTCGGTCGATCTGCCCAGCGAGCAACTTGCAACGCTGGATGGCGCGTTTGCGGGTTAGGCCCTAACCCGCCAGTCGCCCGAAAGCCCTCTCGCCGGCATAGACCGCGCTATCGCCCAGCTCTTCCTCGATGCGGATGAGCTGGTTGTACTTGGCGAGGCGGTCAGAGCGCGCAAGGCTTCCAGTCTTGATCTGGCCGCAATTGGTGGCGACCGCGAGGTCGGCGATGGTGGCGTCCTCCGTCTCGCCCGAGCGGTGCGACATCACGCAGGTATAGCTCGCACGCTGGGCCATCTGGACGGCCTCCAGCGTTTCGGTCAGCGAGCCGATCTGGTTGACCTTGACCAGCAGCGAATTGGCGAGGCCATCGGCAATGCCCTGTGAAAGCCGGCTGGAATTGGTGACGAAGAGGTCGTCTCCGACCAGCTGCACCTTGCCGCCGATCTTGTCGGTGAGCGCCTTCCAGCCCGCGAAATCGTCTTCGGCCATGCCGTCTTCGATGGAGCGGATCGGATAGTCTGCGCAAAGCCCGGCGAGGTAATCCGCCATTGCTTCGCCGGAGAGGGACAGCCCCTCCCCGCTGATCTCGTATTTGCCGTCGCGGAAGAACTCGGTCGAAGCGCAGTCAAGCGCCAGCGCTATCTCGCTTCCGGTCTTGAACCCCGCCTTGCCGATCGATTCCATGATGAAATCGAGCGCATCGCGCGTGCTGGCAAGATTGGGCGCGAAACCGCCCTCGTCGCCCACCGCCGTCGCCAGGCCCTTTTCGGCAAGGCCCTTCTTCAGTGTGTGGAACACTTCGGCACCCCAGCGCACCGCCTCGGCCAGGCTGGGTGCGCCGACCGGCATGATCATGAATTCCTGGAAGTCGATGGGGTTGTCGGCATGTTCGCCGCCGTTGATGATGTTCATCATCGGCACCGGCAGGACATGCGCGGACACCCCGCCGACATAGGAATAGAGCGGCAACCCCCGCGCGTTGGCGGCGGCCTTGGCGACAGCGAGGCTGACGCCCAGGATCGCATTGGCACCCAGCCGCCCCTTGTTCTCGGTCCCATCCAGCGCGATCATCGCGAGATCGACATCCCGCTGGTCCTCGGCATCGAGGCCGAGCAATTCCTGCGCGATTTCTCCATTCACCGCTTCGACGGCCTTGGTCACGCCCTTGCCGAGATAGCGCGACTTGTCGCCGTCGCGCAGTTCGACTGCTTCATGCGCCCCGGTGGACGCGCCCGACGGAACAGCCGCGCGTCCGAAACTGCCATCTTCGAGGAGCACATCGACTTCGACGGTCGGATTGCCGCGGCTATCGAGGATCTGGCGGCCATGGATGTCGAGGATCGCGGTCATTGCTGAAAATTCTCCTGAGGTGGGGCCCTGCCCATTGGGTCACGCGGCGCGTCTTAGCAGGGCAATGGCCGCAGACAAGTTGCGTTGCAGCAATTTCTCGTAAACCGTGATAGACTACCTACATAGCTCCTGCCTTCCGCCGGTGACCCGAAAAGGAATGATACAATGCCCAAGACCACAGCCACTCCCGAATCTGGCGATAAAGCTGAGGCAGGCGCCAAATCTCATTTCACCAAGGCCATGGAAGAGGCAAAGGCCGGCGCTCAGGCGCTGGGCAAGGAGGCCATTGACAAGGCCGGTGAAGTGCGCGGCAAGCTTCATGACGCAGGCGACGAATTTGCCGGACAAGCTCGCGCGAAGACTGGTGAAGCCAGGGACAAGGCTTCCGAACTGGCGAACGAAGGCAAGGCTCAGGCGAGCAAGGCGATGTCCGGGCTAGGCAAGTTTGTCGAGGAGCAGGGCGACACCGTCGACGGCGCGGTTGGCGAGAAATACGGGGATTATGTCCGTACCGCCGGCAAGAGCATCCAGGACACAGCAAACAGGCTCGACGAGAAGAGCTTCGAGGAAATGGGTGAGGACGCCAAGGAATTCGTCCGCAAGAGCCCTGCCCTTGCTGTCGGCATTGCTGCTGCCGCCGGTTTCCTGCTGGCACGCGTCCTGAGGCGCAAGTAATACGCGAAGGCAGGTACGCGGACATAATCGATGGACGACGAGTTGCTATCTGAGACCATAGGCTCGGGTGCGGAGCGCGAATCGCTGTCCGATGAACTGCGCGGGCTGGCCGAGGACGCG
>CAYPFE010000138.1:3215-7574 GCA_964409895.1 uncultured Novosphingobium sp. | reverse complement strand
GAGCACCATCGAATATATGGGCGAGGGTCATATCGATGCGTTGATGAGCAAGGTCGAGGGCCTGCCGGGTGCCGACTATGTCTGGTACATTGCCCAGCCGCAGAGCGTGGTCGCCGCGCTGATGCTGGTGCCCTGGCAGGACCGCAATATAAGCCCGCAGGAACTGCTCGGCCCTACCTATGCCGCCATTGCCGAAATTCCCGGCATGCAGATGTTCCCGCTGCTGCCGCAATCGTTGCCCAGTGGAGGCTATTTCGACGTCGAGATGCTGGTTGTCGCCAATGCCTCGCATGCAGAGCTCGATGCGCAGGCCGGCAGGCTGATGGAAGCGGCGATGAAGACGGGACAGTTCATGTTCGTCGATACCGACATCAAGATCGACATGCCGGTTTCACGCATCGAGATCGACCGCGAGAAGGTCGCGCAATTGGGGCTGGACCTTGCCGATGTCGGCCAGGCGCTCGGCACCATGGTCGGTGGCAATTATGTCAATCGCTTCGATTATGACGGGCGGCCCTACAAGGTAATTCCGCAGGTCGAGCAATCCGCCCGGATGTCCAACCAGGACCTGCTGAACCTGACAGTGCGAACGCCGTCGGGAACCTCTGTGCCGATTGCGGCCATCGCCCGCATCGTAGATGACGTCGAGCCGCGGTCGCTCAATCGTTTCCAGCAGACCGACAGCTTCAGGATCACGGGTGGCGTAGCGCCCGGCGTTACCAAAGATACGGCGCTGACCGCGCTGGAAGAGGTCGCTGCGGATATCCTGCCGCCCGGCTATCGTATCGACTATGCGGGGGAGTCGCGTCAGATCCGCCAGCAGGGCAATGACATCGTCTGGATGGGCCTGCTTGGCCTGGCGCTGATCTACCTCGTGCTGCTGCTGCAGTTCGGGAACTTCCGCGATCCGCTGGTCGTGCTGCTGGGTTCGGTGCCGCTTGGCCTTGCCGGCGCGCTGATGTTCACCTTCTTCGACGTGACGACGATCAATCTCTACAGTCAGATCGGCCTTATCACCATGGTCGGGCTGATTGCCAAGAACGGCATACTTATCGTCCAGTTTGCCAACCGACAGCGCGATGAAGGCATGAGGCGGGTCGATGCGGTGCGCGAGGCTGCCATTTCCCGGCTGCGACCGGTGCTGATGACCACCTTTGCGACGATTGCAGGGCACCTTCCGTTGGTGTTCGTTTCCGGTCCCGGCTCGGGCGCACGTAACAGCATCGGCCTGATGCTGGTATCGGGCATGGCCGTCGGCACGCTGTTCACGCTGTTCGTCCTGCCATGCATCTACACGGTTCTCGCCAAGCGTTTCGCGCAACCGGAAGCGCCAGATGCCGCAATGTCATCGGAGTCTGCGCCTGCAGCGGCCTGAGGCACGGTGCAAGAATGGCAGAAAAGCTGGTGACCCCTACGGGACTCGAACCCGTGTTTCAGCCGTGAGAGGGCCGCGTCCTAGACCGCTAGACGAAGGGGCCATGTGCAAATCGGGCTTTTGGGCGCAGGGCTGGGTGGTGACCCCTACGGGACTCGAACCCGTGTTTCAGCCGTGAAAGGGCCGCGTCCTAGACCGCTAGACGAAGGGGCCATCCCGAGCCTGCGCCAAAAGCAGGCCGCGCACTTAGGCAAGGTGCGGCAGGCGGTCAAGCCCTGCGGTCCAATAATCAATCGGCCCAGGCGGCGTCCTCGATATGCAGCTCTGCCTCGTTCCGGTTTGACCAGTCGTCGATCTTCGCACGGCCGGCCAGCCAGATGCGGCGGTCGCGGGCGCCATGAAGCAGCGCCTGGCCCATTTCGCTTTCCGCCGCGCGAAACGCGATCGCCTTGAAGCGCGCGCCATCGTCGCCTCGAACGATCAGCCGGACGTGGTCTGTGCCCACAATATCGGCCTTGACCAGCCGCACCGGACCGACTGCAACACGTGGGCTGGGCCAGCCCATGCCGTAGGGTCCAACGCTGTCCAGTGTTTCGACAAGGTCCGGGATGAGGCCGCCCGGCGCAAGCGCCAGATCGAGCTGCAGCGATTGTCGGGTCATGGCGGCGGAGACTTCGGCGGCGAGCCTTTCATCGAGCCAGTCGGACAAGGCTTCGATGCCGTGCGGCGCCACGGTCAGCCCGGCCGCCATCGCATGGCCGCCACCCGCAACCAGCAGGCCGGTCTCGCGCGCCGCTATGATCGCCGCCCCGAGGTCGACGCCGGCTATCGACCGTCCCGAGCCCTTGCCGTTGCCGTCATCGTCGGCGTCGAGGGCGATGACCAAAGCAGGCTTTCCTGTCTTCTCCTTGATCCGGCCTGCGACGATGCCGATCACGCCGGGATGCCACCCGCTCCCCGCGAGGACCAGAACGGACCGGTTGTGCTGACGGTCGAGCTGCGCTTCGGCGGCTTCCTGAACCGCAGCTTCGATCGCGCGCCGCTCCTCATTGAGGCGCGACAGCTGTTCGGCGATGGCGCGCGCTTCGCCAGGGTCCTCGCTGGTGAGCAGGCGGACGCCCAGATTCGATTCGCCGACCCTGCCGCCGGCATTGACGCGCGGGCCGAGCGCGAAGCCGAGATCGCTGCATGTCGGCGCGCGGTTGAGCCTGCTGGCGTCGATCAGGGCGGCGAGGCCGATGTTACAGCGCCGCGCCATGACCTTGAGGCCCTGGGCCACCATCGCGCGGTTCAGGTCCTTGAGTGCGGCAACATCGGCGACCGTGCCTAGTGCGACGAGATCGAGCAGCGAAAACAGGTCTGGTTCGGCGCGGGTTTCGAAATAGGCGGACGCACGCAATGATCGCACTGTCGCCACGGCAAGCAGGAAGGCGACGCCGACTGCCGCCAGGTGACCATGGGCGGATGCGGTGTCCCCTTCGTCCAGCCGGTTGGGGTTCACCAGCGCGGTCGCCACCGGAAGCTCTGCCGCGCATTTGTGATGGTCGACGACGATCACGTCGACACCGGCCTCGTGCGCCATCGCCAGCGCATCGTGCGCCATCGCCCCACAGTCGACGGTGACGATGAGGCTGCTGCCCTGTTCGCCAAGCCTAACGAGGGCTTCGCCGGACGGCCCGTAACCCTCGAGCAGCCGGTCGGGAATGTAGTGGTGCGCATCATGGCCAAGCATGCGGACGAGCCGGATGAGGAGCGCAGCGCTGGTGGCCCCATCGACGTCATAGTCGCCGTAGATTGTCACGTTCTCGCCGGTCAGGACAGCCTGAGCCAGCCGTTCGGCGGCCGTGTCCATGTCCCGGAATTCGGAGGGATCGGGCAGGAAGTCTCGCAGGGTCGGCGAGCGATGCCGCTCCAGCTCTTCCGGTTCGACACCGCGAGATAGCAGCAATTGCGTGACGATATCGACTTGCAGCCCTCCCGGGCCATCGCTCAGGTCCATGTTGCCGCCGCGCCATTGCCATCGCCTGCCGCTGAGCGAACGCTCAATTCCTGCGATCGATATCGGGTGGGATGCCATGTCGCCGGGCTAGACCATTGGCAGGCGGACGGGCAAGCGCAGTTGGATTACAGTATTTTCACAATCCCCCGCCGCGATTTGTGGCTAGGGGACAAATGCTGGCTGGAGGTGCATGGTGGTGTGTAGCGAACCACATGGGATTGGGCGCCGATTTTTGCGAAACTCGGTTGCAACCAATGTAGTTTGCTATTGAGAAAGGTGGGGGAATGATGATCGATCAGCAATGCCCTTCTTCTGTGCGTGGGGGGCTGTTGATATTCCGTTGGTGGCGGATGAAGCGTGCTTGCGATTGTCTGGCATAGCAGGACCGGTGCGGCGAAGGCGATGGCCCAGGCGGCATACGATGCCGCCGGCGAAGGAGCCGTTCTGATCCGTGCCCGCGACGTTTCTGGGGAACAACTCGTGGGCGCACACGGCTATCTCTTTGTTTGCCCGGAAAATCTCGCTTCCATGACCGGAGAAATGAAGGAGATGTTCGACCGTTGCTATTATCCGCTGCTTGGGCAAATCGAAGGCCGTCCCTACGCGACGGCAATCGCCGCGGGTTCGGATGGAAGGGGCGCCCAGGCCCAGATCGACCGGATCGTGACTGGTTGGCGATTGCGGCGGGTGGCGGATCCACTGATCGTCAATCTGGCGGGACAGACACCGGAGGAGATACTTGCGGAGAAAACCGTCGCCAGTGAGGACCTTGAAGCCTGCCGCGAGCTGGGTGCTGCCATGGGTGAAGGCTTGAGGATGGGGATATTCTGAGGTCTTTGATGCACTGTGGATCAAACATCGCGTCGGGGACTCGACTGAAAAGACGATTTGCTGTCAAGCTCGGCGCTGGATCCGGGTTCGAGCTGAAGTTGGCCGCAGAGGAGAGGAATGCCGGATAATCAGTCTCTTCCTGCCGGTTTGTCCT
>CAYPFE010000138.1:0-3205 GCA_964409895.1 uncultured Novosphingobium sp. | reverse complement strand
GCGGCCGGGAAGCGTCCGACCGCCGATGATATCGCGCGCCTGCTTGCGACCTCGGAAGCATCGCTTCTTGGCGCGCGCATCAGCCATCGGCCGGACGATCATGAAGGCTGGCTGGAGCTACTAGCCAGCGGCCTGACGTTCGACCTTGCAGGGCTGGCGCCAGCGACGTCCGCACCGATTCCCAAGGCGGCCCATCGCTTCGGTGTCGGCGAAGACATCGACCCCGCGGCTATCGAGGCGATTTCGCTGCATCCCGGACATCACATTTCCGGCGGAAGGGCATTGATGCCGGTCGTCAAGACGATGGTGGGGCTCGTTGCCAACCTTTCCCTGCATCTTACGGCGAGGGCCGTGTGCTGGCATCCGGCAGGGACCTAGATGGACCCGGGATATTTTGCGCGGATAGTACTTAACTGGCAGTCGGGCGGGGCCTTCCCGGCGCTTGGCCTCACGGCGATCGAGCAGAACGACGATGGCAGCGTGGCGAGCAGCGGGCTGAGTTATTTTATCGGACAGGAAATCCAGGTCGAGGCGGTGCCGGACGAGCCACCCGCCGATACCGTGAAGCTTGCGCTGCGGGTGATCGACTACATGGTGGTTCACGGTCCCTTGCGTTCGTCCCGGAAGCTTGATGGGCCTGCCGGTGAGACGCTGACGGCGGAGCCCTCGCAATTTGGCAATGTCGTCTGGATATGGCGGAACCAGGCATGAAGCGGGGCGGTGGTGAGAGGCAACGCATTCCGTTCCGCTCCGTCAACCGGCCGGGGTGATCCTGGGCATGATCCGGCGCTCCAGAAGCACCACCTGCTGCCGCTCCAGCTGCTTTCCAAGCGCTGCTTCGGGCCGATGTTCGACCAGATCGGCGCCGGCAACGCCGGTTTCGAGGATTTTCGCAGGAATGGATTGCTGTTGCCGGCGACGGAGGATGCAGCTGCAAGCACCAGCAGACCACTGCA
Organism: uncultured Novosphingobium sp.; assembly: GCA_964409895.1. Lineage (GTDB taxonomy): Bacteria > Pseudomonadota > Alphaproteobacteria > Sphingomonadales > Sphingomonadaceae > Novosphingobium. Next base: position 2,249 of record CAYPFE010000138.1, on the reverse strand, counting down.
CCGCGGACCACATGGTATCTACAACGAGATGGTTATCGAGCGGGTAGGCAGCATCGAATCGGACTGGTCGGAACAGAAGCTCAGCAACACTGAGGCGGCACTGGAACAAGCGCTGATACGTCTCGAAATGCTTCAGGGAGCCCTAAGGCGCAGGCTTCTTGATACCAAGCGCGTACCCTTCCCGCTGAACTGGAAGGCCACCCTGCGCTCGCAGGAAGAAGATTTTTCCGACATGGATGCCATGGCGGATGCGCTTTGGGGCGAGACCAAGGACGTCTAGTTCCGACAATTACATGGCTCACTGTCTGCATGATTGGACTTCGCATTGCGCGAAAGGGCAAGTCCAACTAGGCGTCACCCGTGTCCGGCCGATGCGGCTCGCTTCGGCCCCGTCAATTTGCCCGCGCCGGGTAGCAAGAGAGGATCAGTCCAATGGCCACCAAGCTCGATACGTCCGACATCGACCAATATCTCGGAAAACCCTGCGACAGCTCATACCTGCGCGAACCGATTGCCACCAACGATATCCGCCGCTGGGTGCATGCAATGCACTATCCCAACCTGTTGCACTACGATCCCAAATTTGCTTCGGAGGGCCGTTGGGGCCAGATCGTCGCGCCGCAGAGCTTTTCGATCGCCACCGACGATGGGCATGGCGCAGCACCGGCCTGCGTCGGCTGCATTCCCAATTCGCACCTGCTGTTCGGCGGCGACGAGTTCTGGTTCTACGGTCCTCGCATCAAGCCCGGCGACATGATCCGAAACGAGCGCATTCCGGTGGGCTATGTGGTCAAGGAAACCGGCTTTGCCGGAGAGACCTGCTTCCAGCACGGCGACAACAACTATTACAACCAGAACGACGAATTGATCGTCAAGCAGCGCTCCACCTCGATCCGCTATGTCGCGGAAGCCGGCGAGCAGAACACCGACATGGAGAACGCCGAGGACCCGGTGTGGACCGACGACGAGCTGGAAGAGCTGGAGGACCGCAAGTTCAAATGGATCCAGATGATGCACGATCTGGGTCACGGAAGGCGTTATTGGGACGATATCGAAGTCGGCGACGACCTGTCTGAGCGCGTGTTCGGCCCGCATACCATCGCCAGCTTCACCACCGAATGGCGCGCCTATATCGTCAACACCTGGGGGACCATGGATCTCAGGAAGCAGGATCTCGAGGGCATGGGCTTTACCAAGGAAATGGCGGGCCTTGAAAACGATCCGGACATGCAACGGATCAATCCCGAGATCACTGACGGCGCCTATTACGGGCCTTCGCGCGGCCACCTGTTCCCGCGCTGGGCGCGGCGCATCGGCATGCCGCGCGGCTATGGCTATGGCGCTTCGATGGGATCGTGGGTGACAGACTACCTCGCGGGTTTCGCCGGCGAACACGGCATGGTGGTCCACGCCAAGTCCAACTATCGCGGCCCCGCCTTTACCGGCGACATTACCATCCAGACCGCCGAAGTGGTCGAGAAGTCGGTCGACGAGGAAGGCCGGCACCTGATCCATGTCCGCCACGCGATGAAGAACCAAAAAGGCGCGCTGCTGGCGAACGGCACCGCCGAAATCTGGCTGCCAAAGCGCGAGGGATAGTTCTTTAATCCATCGGAGGAGGGGAGGCGTCCGCGGTGATGCCTCCCTATTTTCGTGCCTGCCCGCCATATCGCCATTGATCCGACGGTGATTCTGGTCGAAGGCAGCTCCCAGCACGATTGTGACACGAACCAAAAGGATAGCCGAATGGCCAGCAAGCCCGCCGAACTCGATTGTTCGGACATCGACCAGCATCTCGGCAAGGTGATGGATTCATCGCCGATGCGCGAGCCCTTCTCCAACACCGACATTCGCCGCTGGGTGCATGCGATGCACTATGCGAACCTGCTCCATTTCGACCGGCACTATGCCGCCGATAGCCGCTGGGGCAAGCTGGTGGCGCCGCAGAGCTTCCCGATTGTCATGGACGATGGCCACGGCACCGCGCCGTCTTGCGTCGGCTGCATTCCCGATACCCACTTGCTGTTCGGCGGCGATGAGTTCTGGCACTATGGCCCGCGCGTCTTTGGCGGCGACACCATCTCCAACGAGCGCATCCCCTATGACTATGTCGTGAAGGACACCGGCTTCGGCCCGACCTGTTTCCAGCGGGGCGACAATTATTACCGCAACCAGCACGGCGAACTGATCTCAAAGCAGCGTTCGACTGCGATCCGGTGACGCTCTCCGGCTGCGCCGGCGTGACGCCG
>CAYPFE010000137.1:0-7622 GCA_964409895.1 uncultured Novosphingobium sp. | reverse complement strand
CACCGCCGGAGAATTGCGCGTCCCGGCGCAGCGTCATGCTCGACGCCATGGCGATCTGCGGGTTGTCGGACATGCCCGGCAGATGGGCGTCAAGGATTGCCTTCGTATCGGCATTGCCGATCAGTTCGCCGAGCGGGGTCTTTTCCGTCGAGAGCCCAGCTTCCGCCGGGGCTTCGGCAGCGGCTTCCGCATGGTGATCGGCAAGCACGGCAGCGGGCGCGGCCAGCAGGCTGGCGGCGAACAGGGCTGAAACCTTCTTATTCATGGCATTGGTTCCCTTCAGGTCGTGCATTGAAAATACTTCATATTCGATTGGGGCAGAACGTCACTCATTTTCGTTGCATTCGCAGGCATCATCTCCAAGCCCGGCGGCCCAGGCGATGCCGTCTTCCAGCATCGCGTTGTAGAGCGGGTGGGCATAGGTCTCCGGCATGTGGCCGATCGCGGAGTAAAAGCTGCGGCCCTTGCCGATGATCTTGCTCCAGGCAATGGGGTGGTCTTCGCCCATGCGCAGCTGCATGCCGGGGCGCCCTTCGGGGCTGTAACTGCTTTCGTCGAGCCGTGCGATGATGCGTGCGCCGCTGTCGCGCGGGCTGGTGCGGAAGGAATACCATTCGTCCTTCATCACCCATTCGGCGGGTAGATCGGCAGCGGCAGGATGGTCCGCATCCTCGACAACGACGCGCGCGTCCTGGAACTGCGGGTTCATCGGGTGGCCGGCAAAACGCGCGCCGATCAGCGTGTCGACATACCAGTCCCAGAAATAGACCGGATCGCCAGCCGATCCGTGCACGGCAGCGAAGCCGCCGCCGCCCTCGACATAGTCGCGGAGAGCCTGGCGCTGTGACATGGTGAGCACGTCGCCGCTGATGTTGTTCCAGACCACTGCATCGAACTTCGAGAGGATTTCAGGCGTGATAGCTCCGCCTTTGTCGGTGGATGCGATGGTCCAGCCCCGACGCTCCCCGATCTCCTGGATCGCGGCTTCGGCGGCGTCGACGCTCGGGACGTCCTTGAAGCCGTTGATCTTGCCGAACAGCAGGATCGCGGGCCTGCCTTCCGGCAGGTCGAAGTCGGGCTTGTCGTTGTCGTAGCGCGCGCAACGGGCGATCTTGTCCGCCTCGGTGACGGGGAGGGCCTCGATCGCCTTGATCGCGCGCTCGGCGGCATCGGCGGATTTGCCGGCGATGCCGGCAAGTTCGCGTAGCGACAGGATCGCGGCAAATGTGGGGGGCGTGGTTCCCGCAAACTGGGGCGGCGCCTCGTCGAAGGAGGCGTCCAGTTCTTTCTCCGCGACCGCGCTCGCCTCCGGACTGAGCAGGATGTCGATGAGAGGGGTCGAGGCCGAGAACGGCGCATCGCGGTTGGGGCAGTCGGTCACCGGTTCGGCGGCCGCGGGAGCTGCGATCGCGGCGGTGAGCGCTGCTGCGGCATGAAAAAACGGGAACTTCATGAAATCGTGTCTCCCTGGAGAGTGAGCTTTTAGAGACCTTCGCGCCTGATCCGCATCATTGAGCGTGAGCGTTCGGGCGATCGGAGCGCAAGATCACGTACTGGCGGAGAGGTTCATGCGCTCGCGCGTTTGCGCCACCTGGTCCCGAGCGTCGCTGACGGCCTGATCCTCGATCTGGAACAGCAGATGATCGGCGACCGCACCCAGGTGCTGTCGCATCGCGGCGCGGGCGGCTTCGCCATTGCGGGCCTTCAGCGCATCGAGAATTGCGGTGTGTTCCTTGACCACCGGGCGGACATTGGCCCTGCGCGCCTTTTCCAACAGCAGAGCGCATTCGGGTGAAGACGAGCGCAAACGCCACAGGTCCTCGACGGTGCGAAGCATGGCCGCATTGCGGGTGGCGCGAGCGATCAGCAGGTGAAACGCGCCGTCGGCCTCCTCCTTGCCGCTAGCAAGCTGGTTTTCATCCTCGATCGCCTGGATCAGATGTTCCAGCTCCGCCAGTTCGCTGTCGGTAATGTGCAAGGCCGCGAGCGCCGCGGCTTCGCCCTCGAACATCATCCGCGCTTCGACCAGCTCGAACGGGCTGACGTTGAAACCCGGTTCCTCTTCCCTTCCCGAAAGCCGCACGACATAGGCGCCGGACCCGATCCTCACCTCGATGAGGCCAAGTACCTCGAGCGCCAGCATCGCCTCGCGGACGACGGGACGGCTGACACCCAGTTGCTTGGCAAGGTCGCGCTCGGCCGGCATGCGGTCACCGACGGCATAGCGGCCTGCCTGCAGGTCCTCGATCAGCTGCTTTGCAATCTTCTGGTAGAGCCGCAGCGGCTGGTTCGGTGCGGGACGGATCAGGCTGGCGGTGTCTGTCCCGCTCTTCATCGGTTCCGTGGAACGTGCCATATCCGAACCAGACTCCTGTTGCGGTCAAACCAGTTTCCTGCAACTGGCCATAGCGATTGCCCGATGCAATCTCAAGCAGGGGCGCAAGAAAGGCAAGGGATTTCGGCCATGGGGATCGCCGCCGAGAGTGCTATCGTCTGTTCACTGGGCCGGAATTTCGTCCCGCTCGGGATGGAGGCCGCCTGATGGCGCGGATCGTCTGTATCGGCGAGGGCATGGTCGAGATGACCGAGGCTCTGGACCGCTCGGTGCTGCGCTATGGCGGGGACACGCTCAACACCGCGGTTCACCTTGCCCGGCTTGGCCATGACGTCGCCTATTTTACGGCGCTGGGGACGGAGCCCACCAGCGCAGGACTGCGCGAGGCATGGGAGGAGGAAGGCGTCGATTGCTCACTGGTGCTGACCCATCCGGAGCGCGAGGCCGGGCTCTATGCGATCTCTACCGGTCCTGGGGGCGAGCGCCAGTTCAGCTATTGGCGCGACAAGAGCGCGGCACGGGAGATGTTCGCGCTGCCGGACAGTGCGTCAGCCTGCGACGCGGCGGCACAGTGCGACCTGTTCTACTTCTCGCTCATCAGCCTGGCGATCCTACCGGACGAGGGGCGAGACAAGCTGTTCGAGCTTGCAGAACAGGTCCGTGCAGCGGGAAGACAGGTTGCCTTCGACGGGAACTACCGGCCGGTTCTTTGGCAGGACGGCAAGGAAGCCCGCACTGCGCGCGACTTGGCTGCCGCGCTCGCTGATATCGGCCTGCCGACCTGGGAAGACGAGATGGCGCTTTCAGGGCCGCAGACCGCGCTTGATGTGTCCAGCCATTGGCGTGCGCAGGGTTGCGGGGAAGTGGTGGTGAAGCTTGGCGCGCAGGGATGCCTGCTGCCCGGTCGCAGTGTGCTTGCGCCGCCGGAAGCTCTGGAACCGATTGATACCAGCGGTGCAGGAGACGCCTTCGATGCGGGCTACCTCTCGGTCCGGTTGAACGGTGCGGAACCCCGCGAGGCCGCCGCAGCAGGTCACCGGCTGGCGGCATGGACGATCATGCGGAGTGGCGCGATCCCCCCGCGCGACGCGGATTATCCCGCCTTCGCCGGCTGATCGCTACCGCGCAGCAGTGCCCAAAGCACGACGGCCCCGGCAAGGTCGAACAGCGCCAGCATCACGAAAAGCGGGTTGTAGCCCACAGTCTCTGCGAGTGCGCCGACGACCAGTGTGAACAGCGCCCCGCCGATCCAGCCGATGGAGCCTGCCATGCCGGTCGCGGTGCCGACCGCGCGCTGGTCGAACAGGTCGGCGGACAGCGTGATCAGCGCGCCCGAAAGCATCTGGTGGGCAAAGCCGCCGACGCAGAACAGCGCGATGGCGACAGCGGGCGAGGTGGCCAGCCCGATGCACGCGGGCCCGATCATCAGCAGTGCACCGATGGTGACGGTGAGCTTGCGCGACGCCAGCAGGTCGACCCCGAACCAACGGATCAGTGCGGGTGCGGTCAGGCCGCCGAGCAGCGATCCGGCATCGGCGGCCAGGAACGGTAGCCACGCCCACAGCGCCAGGTCCTTGAGCTCGAAATCCCAGACCATGACGAGATAGAGCGGGATGAAGAAGTTGAAGGTGTGCCATGCCGGCTCGGCAAGGAAGCGCGGGATCGCGATCGACCAGAAGCCTCGCGTTGCGATCACGTCGCGCCAGTTCGCGGGCTTGCCTGAGGATTGCACCGCATCTCCGCCATCCGCGATATGCCGGGCTTCGGCTGCCGACAGCCGCTTGTGCTTACCGGGAGAACGGTAAAGCACGAACCACAAGACTCCGAACACCAGGCTCAGTCCCCCGGTAATAAGGAAGGCCGACTGCCAGCCCCAGGCGAGGATGCAGAAGGCGACCAGCGCCGGGGCGATCATGTTGCCGATCGACGAGCCCATGTTGAACACGCCCGTCGCCACGGTTCGTTCTTTCGGCGGGAACCATTCGGAGACGACTTTCATCCCGCCCGGTATCGCCGCAGCTTCGAAGCTGCCGAGCAGGCCCCGCCAGAAGGCGAGGCTGAACCAGCTTCCCGCCAGCGCGTGGCCCATGTTGGCGATGGCCCAGCCGATCACGAAAATGGTGAAGCCGATGCGGGTGCCGAGGAAATCGAGGATCGCGCCCGAGAAGGTCTGCATCACCGTGTAGGTGGCCTGGAAGGCGAAGACGACCCAGCTGTATTGCTGGGTGTCCATGTCGAACACTTCCATCAATGTCGGTGCGGCGACCGACAGCGAGGAACGGGCGAGATAATTGAGCACCGTGCCCAGCGTCACCAGCCCGATGATCCACCAACGCAGGTAGCCGATGCGTTCAGCCATGCCACTTGCTCCGGACATCGCCCAGGAAACGTGCGGCGCCTGCGGCTGCCGCCATGCCGTCGGCCGGGGCATCGACTTCGACATAGCCGACAGCGTCGGTCACAAGGTCGAGATTGGGCAGGAGTGCCCCGTAGTCGAGCGCTCCTTCGCCGGGCGCGACAAGCTGCTGGAACGTGTTGCTGCCACGCGAAGGATCGACGTCCTTGAAATGCATCGAGGTGATGCGGTCCGCGTGTCGCCTGGCCAGTTGAAACGGTGCGACGCCGCCCAGCCATGCCCAGGCGCAGTCCAGTTCGAAGGCGACATCGGTGCGGGCGGCGACGATGTCCCACGGGCTTTCGCCGTCGAGCGGAAGGTGGTCCCACCAGTGGTTGTGATAGGCGAACCGCAGTCCGGCCTTGCGGCATTTGCCGTCGAGTTCGATCAGGTCCGGCAGCCAGGCGTCGAAATCGGCCCGCGTCGTCGTGCCGAGATTGCCGCCGGCGATGAACGGGCGTGCTGCAGTGAGGGCAATGATCGAGGCTCCGATTTCAGCTGCGGTTTCAATCTCCTTGTCAGGGTTCTTGCCGACGGGGTTGAGGCGTACAGGCCCCATCTGCAAGCCGGTATCGCGGAGCATCTGGGCCTTGGCAGCAGGCGCCGGCTCGCTGGAGACAGGGGCATAATCGGAAAGGCGAAAACCGAAATGGCTGTAGCCCATTTCCGCGATGCGCTTCAGCGTACCGGCATAGTCCGCTGCCAGTTCCTTGCGCAGGGTGATGTCGGCAAGGCCCAGCGGGCGATGCGCGCGCTTTGCCATTACCGGCCGCGCGCCGGATGCCGCAAAGACCGCAGCCATGCCGCCTAGCGCAGCGCGCCGGGAAAGCGGCAGGCTCACTTCGTGATCTCGATCGCCGCGACTGCCGCGCTGCCGCCATCGACGCCTGCGAAGTCGAGCTTGAGCTCGCCGTCCGTCACCGTGACCGGGAAGCTGCGGGCGACGCCCATGCGGGCTCCACCCGACTCCAGCGCGGCATCGAGCCGTTCGATCATCTGTTCGCCATTGGCGGCAACCGACATCACGACGGGCTTGTGCTCTTCCGCCTTGATGCTGAATGCTTCGGCCATTCGGGGATCGAACTCGCTTTGGCCCGGTTCCAGCGTGCGGATGGTGACCTTCCAGTCGCCATCGGGCACGGGAATGGCATAGCTGAAGCTGTCGCCGGCGCGCCAGTGATCGAACAGTTCCGGTACGTCCGCCTTGACCGGCACGTCCTCCGATCCCCTGCCGCCGATGGCGCCGGCGAAGCGCGCCACGGGCTTGCCGCCAGTGACGAAAGTATCCGAACCATAGCGCCTGCCGCCGCTGCGCGATGCGGCGATGTTCCCGGCATCGATGCGGATGCCATAGGTGGCGGGGTTCGATCCAACCCAGAGGGTGCTGTCGGACAGCTCGCCACTGCGCACTTCGGCGTGGTTCTCGCCCGGACCCAGCCGAACAGCCTTCCACACGCAGGTGTGGTTGGGGCATTCGACTTCGCCGATCTCATCGCCGTTCATGAATAGGCTGGCCGTCGCCTGGTTGGTATAGGCCTTGACGTCCATCACCGGATAGAAGCGCGTCTCATTGCGCTTGCCAGTGAGGTGGATCATCGGCTCCTCGCTCCAGGCGGCCTTGTAGAAGTAGAACGCGTCCTTCTTCACCTTGCGATCCATCGAGACGAGGCCCTTGGTGTTGATGTCGACCGAATCACCTTCGTTCCTGAGGTCGCTGACGAAATCGAACATGTTCCACACCCAGCTGCCGAACAGCCAGTCACGCTCTGCGATGACCGGCCATGACCATTCGTGGACGAGCGCTGCATATTCCTCGGTCTGCGGCCTTCCGGCCATGGCGACGAAACCCGAAAGCGGATCCTCGCTGAACTGGGTGAGGCCGGAGCCCGCGCCATATTCGCTGATGCCCATGGGAATGTCCGGATGCTTGGCGTGGAGCTGGTCCATGGAGCCGGCGAGGATGCGTCCAGCATTGGGCCCCTGCATGTAATACCAGCCGAAATAGCGGTTGTAGGCGACCATGTCGGTGACGCCGGTCATCGGCTGGCGGGTCTTGCCGAAGGGGCCGAAATCCTCGCTGAAATCGGCGAAGATAGTGGGCCGCGCGGGGTCTTCCTCCTTGGCGATATCGTGCAGTCGCCTGAGCAGGTCGATGGGCGAGGGCGGGTCTTCGACCGCACCGAAGGCCTGCGCGGAGTCGACCTCGTTGCCGATCGACCACATCATGATCGAGGGGTGGTTGTAATTCTGCCGGATCAGTTCGCGCAGCTGCTGCTCGGCATTGGCCCAGAGTTCATCCGATCCCTTGCCTCCGGAAAGGCTCGGTGCGCCGACATAGGGCAGCTCGGCCCATACCACCATGCCCGCCTTGTCGGCTTCGTCCGACCATTCGTCGGCATGCTGGTAATGGCCGTGGCGGACGCTGTTGCCGCCCATCTCGGCAATCAGCGCCATGTCCTCGGCATGGTCGTCAGGCGACAGGGCCCAGCCCTTGCCGAGCCGGTCCTGGTGGCGCGAAACACCATGAAGTTTGAGGTGCTTATCATTGAGGAAAAATCCCTTTTCGGGATCAACCCTGAAGCTGCGTATGCCGAGCGGCTGGGTGACGCTGTCGAGCTCTTTCCTGCCGTTCGTCAGGGCGACGGTGACGCTGTAGAGGTAGGGATCGGCGGTGCCGTTCCACAGCCTCGGCGCCTTGATCGTCAGGGCGCGGTCGAATGCCTCGGTGCCGGTTTGCAGCCTGACGGTCTCGATGCTTCTTGCGACCTTCTTGCCGCTCGCGTCCTCGACGACGATGTCGAGCGCAAACCAGCCCTTGCCGCCGAAGTTGCGCACGCGGGTGCCGACGTTGACGACGGCCTTGCCGTCCGTGATCTCGGCAGTGTGTGCATA
>CAYPFE010000136.1:0-7654 GCA_964409895.1 uncultured Novosphingobium sp. | reverse complement strand
GGTACGGGCATCGTGGTTGAGTAGGAACTGTCGGTATCCGGGCGCATATGCGATCGTCGAAAACTGCACGGTGATAAGGTCGAGCACGAGCAGCGCCACACATTCCATCGGGATAAGCGGGTTCTCGTAATGGATTGCCGCATAGCCCGGCGCGAGCCGGTTCTTGCGTTCGATCGCCGCTTCGATCTCCCTGATACGATCGTCCGTGCCCGCGTCGGTCACTTCGTGGACCAGCGACATCTCCTTCACTTCCCAGATTAGCGGGGTGCGCATGCCGGGTGCGGCAGCGAGAGTCTCATGCAGGATCGATGAACCGGTCCGTGGCAATCCGAGAATGACGATGGGCGCTTCGACGGGCGCTGCCGCGGCACCGGGATTTGCCTTCTCCCATGCAACGACGGTCAGCCGGTTGGCGAGAGCGGCGACGATCCTGTCACGCATTTCGCCAAGGCCGGTCTCGTTGAGGTTCGCTTCGGTCGCGATGGAGTGAAGCAGCACTTCGAGGGTCGCCATGTAGCTGTCTGACCCATAGTCGCCGGCACTGGCCTTGCGCTCGGCGGTCGCGCGCAAGGCGTCGGTCGTCAGGCCAAATTCTGCCAGACGCGCGTTCACGTCACGATCTCGAGCGGCGGCAGGTGGTAGCTGCCGTCGATCAGCGGCTGGCGCGGCTGGTAAGTGCGGAACACGAGCTGGAAGGCCTCGCGCGGGCAGGGAATCCAGTTGGAGTGGCCTTCTTCCGGCTCATCTGCCTGTACGAAGATTTCCAGGCTGCCGTCCGCGCCGACGCTCAAACCCTCGCTCCTGTCGGTGATGCCGTAGCGGTCGAGCGGGTTGTCGAAGATGTAGTAATTGCCGTCATAGAGCGTCAGCGACCAGAAGGCGTCGACCGGCGGCAGCTCGCCCGGCGGGAAGCGCAGGCGATAGCGGTTCGCCCCGCTCAGCACTTCGCCGTCGGGGCCCTGGCGCAAATTGTAGAACACCGACTCCTCGGCGATCTGCGTGCCCGGTCCGTAGACCGTGTTGGCCGCGCGTTCGAGCGGGTCGCGGACGATGGCAGCGACATTCTGGCGCCTGAGCCAGCCATTGTCGGGGAACGACTTGACCGAACGGACTGCGAGATCAACCCCGGCTTCGGCTGCAGCAGCAAGCTCCGCATCGGAACAGCCGTGCGAAGCAGCTTCCCTGCCGATCCCGAGCGGTGCGAAGCGGGCGAGGTTGGGCGCATCCCAGTCGTGCGGCGGAAACTCCCGCACCAGCCGGTCGAGCTCCGTGAAATAGCGCGCGCCTGATTGCGCGATTTCCTTGTGCGGCAGTGTCTTGCCCTCCAGCCGGCTTTTCGGCTGGAACGGGCTTAGCGCGCCTTCTTTCATGGTGCCGCCACGCTGACCGGACGGAAATCCCGCCAGCGGTCCAATCGTGACCGACCAGTTGATCGCCCGGACTGCCTCGATATCATCTGGAGCACGCACCAGTGTGCGCAGAAAGGCGAGGACCTTCGTCGTCGGCGAGCGAATCTCGGTGATGCCGGACGGCAGGTTGCCTGCGTAGCCCGGAGGTGTGATGGCGAAGAAGCCTGCTGCGGTGCCTGTCGTCCTGCGCCCGATATAGGCGAAGGAGTTCATGTACATGTCTTGCAGCTGGATCGTGTAATAGCGGTCGGCGGTGTCCGGCACGCCGATCACCTTGGGCCCACCCGTCAGGTCGATCCAGGCCAGCCCGTTCAGCGTGTCGATGTTGGAGCCGACCCCGCTGGCCTTGGCCGAGGCGATGCCAGCGGCCAGCTGGAATCTGTCGAACTCCACCCCGTTCTCGATAGCCGCATTCAGGTACAGTCCGGCCATCATCAGCGGGAAGCCCCAGACGACCGCCTCCTGCGCTAGCTGCGCGCAATCCGAGCTTGCTCCTTGGGACTCAGCCGGCATGGCGCATGCCAGGGCCGTCATCCCGCAACCGGCCATGAAGTTGCGTCGCGAGCTGGAATGACAATCCATGTTGCGATGACTTCTCCAAATCCCGCGCCCTCCCTTCATGAGTTCCGGACAGCCTGCAGATAACCGATGAACCGGCAGAAGCCGAGAGCAATCGGGAGGGCGTCAGCCATAGGCCTTTCGCCAAGCTTCAACATCATCGGCGGCGCCAGAGGAGGAATCGGCGACGGGGCGATCACGGTGCCGCAGCTGGTGGGCTCTGGCGAGGTTGAAAATGCGGATGCCCTCGAGTGTGCTGCCTTTGCTCATGGTTGCCCTAGTGCGTGGCTGGCGGCGACGTAGCCCCAGACGAAGGATGGGCCGATGCTTCCACCAGCGCCGGGATAAGTGCGGCCCATCACGCTCGCAGTTGAGATGCCGGTCGCATAGAGCCCCTCGATCACCGAGCCGTCCTCGCGCAATACTCTCGCCTTGGTGTCGGTGACGACGCCGCCATAGGTGCCGACGTCGCCGGGCACCACCGGCACCGCTTAGAACGGGCCCTTGTCGATCGCACCCATCGTCTCCAAGGGCTTGTGGAAGAGATCGCCCAGCCAGCGGTCGTAGGCGCGGTCGCCGATCAGGCTGTCGAGATAGAGGACCGACTTCTCGAAATTGTCTTCGACGCCATCGCGGGCGAGCAGCGGATTGTTTGGAATCCACATCACGCCGCCCGAGCGCGCCGTCGTCCCGCCGACGAGGTCGGTCTTTTCGAGGATCAGGACAGACTTGCCCGCCTCTCGCATGACGAGGGCCGCAGCCCTCTACCCGCCGCCGCTGCCAACGATCACGAAATCGAATGTTTCGTCGAAATCCGCCATGGCCCCTTCCCGCTTCCCTCAACCCACTACCGTTTGCTAGTTCGGCGATGCGCGCGGTTCAAGAATCGATGCAGCAAGAAAAGCACGACGGCCCCGGGAGCGAGACATGCGTTACCTTCACACCATGCTGAGGATCACCAATATCGAAGAATCGCTGGACTTCTTCTGCAACAAGCTCGGGCTGGAAGAGAAAGCACGTCACGATGTCGAGGCCGGACGCTTCACCCTGATCTTCCTTGCCGCGCCCGAATCGCCCGATGCCCAGGTCGAGCTGACCTACAACTGGGACCCGGAGGAATATGACGGGGGCCGCAACTTCGGTCACCTCGCCTTCGAGGTCGAGAATGTCTACGAGAAATGCCAGGAGCTGATGGACAAGGGGGTGACGATCGTCCGTCCGCCGCGCGACGGCTACATGGCCTTCGTGCGCTCGCCCGACAACATCTCGGTCGAAATCCTCCAGAAGGGCAAATGGCTGGAGCCCGCCGAACCCTGGGCCTCGATGCCCAATATCGGCAGCTGGTGAGCTTCAGGCTGGCCGTGCTCAATCCCAGGGGTGCGTGCCCATGTCGATGGTCTCGAACACGTCCTCGGTGATGACGCGCGGGTCTTCTTCCTTCCAGCCGTAGTTGAGCTTGCGGCCCATCACCCGCGCGAATTCGGGCGGGTTGCGGTCGATGATCTCCTGCGCCACCTCGTATCCGAAAGTTCCCTGCGTGCGCATGTGCGGCCGGGCGAGATAGGCGGTCGCCGAAACGCGGTAGCCGGGCGCGGTGCGCGCGAAGGAGCCGTGCCAGACATTGCCGCCGAAAGCGACCAGCGAACCCGCCGGGGCGTCGACATGCACACGCTCGGCGATACCTTCGTTTCCTAGCGGGCGGCGCTGGTAACGGTGGCTGCCGGGCACGAAGGCGACCGAGCCGTTTTCGCGCGAATAGTCGGTCATGATCCAGGTGAGGTTGCAGATATGCGGCATCGCCGGCAGCGGGTCCGGCATCATGAAGCTGTCGGTGTGGAGGTCCAGGTCGACCCCGCCGGGCCCCTTGATGAGCAGGCCGTATTCGCTGATCACCGCGTTCCTCCCAACCATGTAGGTCGCTAGCGTCTGCACCACCGGATTGAGCAGCGCCTGCTGGAACACCTCGTCCTCGAACAGCCCGTAGACCAGCGGCATGCCGAACGGTGATTTGAGCGCTTCGGGCGCGGTTTCGGCAGTCATGTCTTGCGAAACTTCGATTCCGTGTCGGCGTTTCGCCGCAGCCAGGATCGCATCGCGCATGCGCTCGGTGAATTCGAGCGGCGCCAGCTTTTCGGGCGGCACAACCGTGAAGCCCTTGACCTCCAGCTCGCCGATATTCTCGGCCAGGTCCAGCCGCTCGATAGCGTCCCACAGCGCCAGCGCGTCGGCCGAAATCGGGACCGGCTTTATCGGGGGTGTGGCTTCGCTCATGGCAGGCGGCCCTCCGGGGGTGGCGGAGCTTCGGATAATCGTTACCGTGGTTGCGCCTGTCAATCGGAGTCGGGCGGGAGAGGAGTGCACGGTGGCGGACGATCTCGAAGTCGGCTTGCTGATCCAGCCGGTCAACACCTGGGATTGGGACCGCGTCGAGGCGGGCGGTTTCGAAACGGAGCAGCCTGTCGCCGATGCCGAGGTGTGGGACACCATCGTCAAGGTCGCCCTGCTCGCCGAGGAGCTTGGCTTCGCCGCGCTGTGGATGACCGAACACCACCGCACGCCCTACGGCATGTGCCCCAACCCCTTGCAGTTCCTTGCCTATTTGGCCGGCCGCACGCAGTGCATCGATCTTGGCGCGGCGGTCGTGGTGCTGCCGTGGCACGACCCGGTGCGCGTCGCCGAGGATATCGCCCAGCTCCAGAACATGACGCAAGGCCGGCGCTTGCGCATCGGTTTCGGGCGTGGTGCGGCGTCGAGCGAATACGAGCACCTGCGGGTCGACCAAGGGCTTGCGCGCGAGCGTTTCGACGAAGGCATCGACATCGTCCGGAAGGCCATCGCCACTGAGGAATTCAGCCACGACGGCGAGCTGTACAAGATCGCATCGACGACGATCCGCCCGCGACCGCTCGATCCGCAGCAGCTGATCGACGACTTCTTCTGCGCCTTCGTCGGCGAACCCTCGCTGCGCGCCGCCGCCAAGGCAGGCCTCGGCATGTGTTTCAATGTCGCCAAGCCTTACGATCTCGTGCGGGAGGACATCGACCTGTTCAACGCGGTCCGCGCCGAGAACGGCATGGAGCCCACCCGGCCGATGATCGTCAAGGTGATGTATTGCGCCGAGAGCGACGAGGAAGCGCGCGAAGTCGCCAGCCGGCAGATCACCCATTACTACAGCGATGCGAACCGTCATTACCGTGTCGAGAAGGTCGCCAATGTGCGCGGTTACGAGCACTACCAGGCCGGGCCGACGGCGGCGACCGGTGCGATGCAGCCCGACGTGCTCGACACCAGCATCTGGGGCTCTCCCGAGCGCTGCCTCGAACAGATCAGGGAACTCAGGGAGCACACCGGGCTCAGTCACCTGCTGGTGAGTTCGCTTTATGGAGAGATGGGCTACGCGGAAGCAGAGCGCAGCCTGCGCCTGTTCGCCAGCGAAGTGATGCCCAGGATCAACGCATAGGGGGAATGGCGATGGCAGGGCAATTCTCCGGCAAGGTCGCGCTGGTCACCGGGGCCGCTTCGGGTATCGGCGAGGCGACGGCGCGGGCTTTCGCGGCGGAAGGCGCGAGCGTCATGGTCGCCGATGTGCAGGACGAGATGGGCCAGGCGGTGGTCGCGGATATCGCGGCGGCAGGAGGCAGTGCCGCCTATATCCATTGCGACGTGCGCAGTGAGGACGACATCCGCGCCATGATCGAGGCTTGCGTGCAGACGTTCGGTAGGCTCGACTGCGCCTACAACAACGCCGGGATCGGCGCGATGCATGCAGCCCTTGCCGAGGAAACGACCGAGTCCTGGGACGATGTCGTCGCCACCAACCTCCGCGGCGTGTGGCTCTGCATGAAACACGAAATTCACCGGATGCTGGAGCAGGGCGGCGGCATGATCGTCAATTGCGCCTCGATCCTCGGGCTCGTCGCGCAGGAGGGCATGGCGAGCTATGTCGCGGCCAAGCACGGCGTCATCGGCCTCACGAAGACCGCCGCGCTCGATTATGCCAGGCAGAACATAAGGGTGAATGCGGTGTGCCCGGGCGGCATATTGTCGGGCGGCGCAAAACTGGCGCGCGCGGCGATGACGCCGGAACAGCAGCAGCAGATGGACGACGCCGTGCTCGCCCAGCAGAAGATCGGCCGCTGGGGCGAGCCCGAGGAGATCGCCCAAGCCGTGCTGTGGCTCTGCAGCCCCGGCGCCAGCCTGATGCTCGGCCACGCCATGGTCGTCGACGGCGCCTCTACGGCGCATTGAGGGACAGATACTCATTTCTGGATTCCGCCCCAAATAAGTGCAACTATCTCCGCCTGGGAGAGACCGGGCCGATGAACGTCCACGCCGACATCCTCGACGATCCGATCGTGCCGGAAATCCTGCGCACGCGGCTGGAAGCGATCGGGCAGGAGGCAGGCGCTGCGGTCGAGCAGACCGCGATCAGCCCGATTGTTACCGAGAGCAAGGATTATTCCGTCACCATCCTCGATGCCGACGGCGCGGTGCTGTCGGGCTCCAGCGCGATGGAAATCCAGTTCGGCGTCGCCATGCATTGCGTGCGCACGACGATCTCGGTGCACGGCAACAGCATTGCCGACGGCGACCTGTTCATCGCCAACGATCCGCATTCGGGCGGCGGCGTCCATCCGCAGGACGTGGTGATCCAGAAGCCCGTGTTTTCGGGCGGCAGGCGAGTCGGCTGGGTCGCGCTCACCGCGCACATGATGGACATGGGCGGGATGGTGCCCGGCTCGTCGGCCGTTGCCGCCACCGAGTGCTACCAGGAAGCGCTGCGCCTGCCGCCGGTGCGCCTGATCCGGCGTGGCGAGGAAGTGGGCGACATCTGGAAGCTCATCGCCACCAACATCCGCAGTGCCGACTATGTCGAGATGGACATCCGCAGCCTTGTGATCGGCGCCAATGTCGCCGCGCGCAAGATCGAGGAACTGGTCGCCGACATGGGCCTGTCGGAATTCCGCGCCGCCTCGCGCACATTGATCTCGCGCGCGGCTGCGGTGCTGCGCCAGCGTATCGGCGAGCTGGCGGACGGCTATTATTCCAGCATTGCGAGGGTGGAATACGAGAACGGGCTGCTGCGCATACCCTGCAGCCTCACCGTCGAGGCCGACCGCCTGATCTACGATTTCAGCGAGGCGCCGCCGCAGGTCCCGCATTTCTTCAATTCCAAGGCCTATATCCTGCGTGCGATCATCGCACCGCGGATGAAGGGCTATGTCGCCCCGGGCCTGCCGATCAACCAGGCGATCTACGACGTCATCGAGATCGTCACCAAGCCCGGAACACTGGTCGATTCGGTAATGCCGGCACCGATCGCGGCGGCCCATATGGACGCGGCAATGGCGGTCGATGGCGCGGCCTGGCAGTGCCTGCAGCTCGCGATCCATGCCTCGCCCGAGGCGCCCGGGCGTAGGCTGCTGACCGCACCGGCGCCTGCGGCCTATGGCGTAGGGAGGTGGAATTATCTCGATTACGGCGGACAGCGCCGAGTCTACACGGTGCTCGACGGTTCGATGTGCGGCAGCTCGGCAGGCCGCGACCGCGACGGCATCGACTTGAAGTCGAGCATGACCGGCAACGGCTCGAAGATGGAACTGGCCGATGTCGAGGTGCTGGAAGCCGCCTACCCGGTGCTGTTCCGCAATCGCGGCGTCACCGAGGGGCAGCACGGCTATGGCCGA
>CAYPFE010000135.1:0-7680 GCA_964409895.1 uncultured Novosphingobium sp. | reverse complement strand
GGTCGAAGGAATTCACCCGCAGGGGCGTGAAGACCGGCCTCGAGCAAGTCAAATGGCTGCCCGCCACCGAAGGTATGGAAGGCACGACGCTGGGCTTCGGGATTCAGGACCGCGGCGCTCTCCACGGCCGCTATCTGGTTGTGCGCCAATGGCGGGACGGGAAGACGGTCGAGATCGGAACCGCCTAGTCCCCCTCGTAGAACGGCGTCTCGCCCTGCGTTCCGACGATCACCCGCTGCAGCAGGCGCTTGCCGGAAAGAGTGATATCTGGCCGCGCGTGTTGCAGCGCGATGTTATCCCACAGGATGAAATCGCCCTGCTGCCAGCTGTGCTCGAAAACGCGCTCGGGCGCGTAAAGATGGTCGTAGACCTCGTGCAGCAGATCGCGGCTCTGTTCCCATTCCATGCCGAGGATCTTCGTCGTGTTCATCTCTGCAACCCACACGCATGTGCGGCCATCGTGCGGGTGCGTGTAGATCGCCGGCATTATACCCTCCTTCATCCGCTCCGGTTCGCGCGTGTCGCACGTCCGCTTGTCTAGACGCGTGTAATGCGGCGCGATCATTTCCTGTTCGCGGCCTGCCAACGCTTCGCGCAGGCTTTCCGGCAGGCAATCCCAGGCATCCTCGGCATTGGCGAACAATGTCGATGAAGCGCCATCCGTCACTTCGAGTGCATGGAGCGACAGCGCGTCGAACGGAAACTCCGTATAGCTAGCATCGGAATGCCAGCAGTAGGCCGACGCAGCCGGCCCGCCCGTCTCGTTCGACATGTAGCCATCTTCGCCCTTCCTCAGCAGGATCGGGCCGATCAGCGCGCAAAGTTCCTTCTGACCCTCCATGGTGAGGGACTGGCCATGGGCGATGATCAGTTTGTGCTCATCGAACAACTGCTTGAAATGATAGGCTTGGGACGGTGCGAATGGCTGCGACAAATCACGGTCTATTACCGCACCAAAGGGCTGAAGCCGGGTAAATGGCAGGGTCACCGCCATTGCCTATCCTCCTCCAACGCGCGGCAGGACAATAACCTCCGTTGCGCCAGCGAGCGAGGTCGACCAGGCAGGCACGACCACGCCATCTATCGCGAATTGCGCCCGCACGCCGGCGACATCCCCAAAACCGGGGCCTTCCACGTCGAGTTCCCGAACCATGCCGAACAGGTTCACCGCATCGAGGTCGAGCCGGTCCCTACCGCCGAAGAACTCGTTGTCGAGCGGAGGCATGACCACGATCCGCATCGTCAATCGTCCGGATGCAGCGCCTCGTACACCCGGTCAGGCGTCAGAGGCAGGTCACGCATGCGCACGCCCGCGGCCGCCGAAACCGAATTGGCGACCGCCGAGAGCGGCGGCACAATCGGCACTTCGCCGACGCCCTTGATGCCGTAGGGATGGTTCGGGTTGATCTTCTCGACCATCACCGTGTCGATCATCGGCAGGTCCGAGGCCACCGGGATGCGGTAGTCGAGGAAACCGGCGTTATCGAGGCAACCCTTGTCGTTGTAGAGATAGGCCTCGTTCAGCGCCCAGCCGATGCCCTGCACCGCGCCGCCCTGCATCTGCCCTTCGACGTAGTCCGGATGGATCGGCTGGCCGACATCCTGGATCGCCGTGTAGCGCAGGATCTTGGTGTGGCCGGTCTCCGGATCGACCTCGGTATCGCAGATATGCACGGCGATCCCCGGCAGGAAGCCGCCGGGATTGACCGCCGCATCCGCCGTGATCGGCCCGACCATGAAGGACGTGCGCGCTGCGAGCGCGGCGAGAGACATGGTCTCGCCGGACTTTTCGCCTGCACCGCACACCGCTTCGCCATCGCGCCATTCGACATCCGAAGCCTCGACGCCCCAGATATTGGCGGCGCGCTGCTTCAGATCCTCTATGATCTCCTTGGCGGCGTTCGTGACGGCAAGGCCCGTCGCGAAAGTTGTGCGGCTGCCGCCGGTCACCATGGTGTAGC
Organism: uncultured Novosphingobium sp.; assembly: GCA_964409895.1. GTDB lineage: Bacteria > Pseudomonadota > Alphaproteobacteria > Sphingomonadales > Sphingomonadaceae > Novosphingobium. The sequence goes on along the minus strand of CAYPFE010000135.1, from coordinate 5,719 downwards.
CGATCGAGGAGGTATCGCCGATCGCCACGCGGACCTTCTCATAGGGAATGCCGAGCGTTTCGGCCGCCATCTGCGCCATCGCCGCACGGCTGCCGCCGATATCGGGGCTGCCGGTGGTAACAAGCACAGAGCCGTCTTCGGCAACCGATACCTCGGCGCTCGATGGTCCACCGTAGTTGCCCCAGGCGCCGCCGGCGATACCACGGCCCTCATTGGGACCGAGAGGGGCCGACCAGTGCGGATGCGCCTTGGCCGCCTCCAGGCATTCGACATAGCCGATCTCACCCTGCGGAATGCCCATGACATTTGGATCGCCCGGCCTCGCCGCGTTCTTCAGGCGGATTTCGATCTTGTCCATGCCGAGCCTGTCGGCGATTTCGTCGAGTGCACATTCGACGGCATAGACCGTCTGCGGTGCGCCGGGCGCGCGATAGGCCTTGGTGCCCGGCCGGTTGCACAGCACTTCCCATCCGACCACGCGCGAATTGTCGATGGTATAATGGGCGAGTGCGGAAGACGCGCCGGAATGCGCGGTGATCGCAGGGTAAGCGCCCGCGTGGAACTTGAACTCCATGTCGACCGCTGTGATCCGCCCGTCCTTGGTCGCGCCCATGGTAATGTCGGAAACGACGCCCGGTGCGGGACCTGAAGCGCGGAAGACCTCGTCACGAGTCATCGCGATGCGGACCGGGCGGCCCGACTTCTTCGAGAGCAGCGTAGCAACCGGTTCGAGATAGATCGTCGTCTTGCCGCCGAAACCGCCGCCGATCTCCAGCGGCGTGACGCGGATGTCGGCCTCGCTCAACAGCAGGATCTTGGCAGTCAGCGAGCGCACCGCGAAATGGCCCTGACTGGAAGCCCAGATACGCACCTGCCCGTCAGAATCCCATGACGAAACGCAGGCGTGCGGCTCGATATAGCCCTGGTGAACCGATTCGCTGGTATAGCGAGCCGATACGGTGACGTCGGCCTCAGCCAGAGCCTTGTCGACATCGCCCTTGCCCATCTGCACGCGCATCGCCGCGTTGGACGGCTTGTCGGGCGGCGGGTTGACGCCCTTGGTGAAGACGTCGTCGTGCAGAACCGGCGCATCGGGTGCCAGTGCCGACTCGATATCGACGACATGGGGAAGTACTTCGTAATCGACCTCGATCAGTTCGAGCGCCTCGCGCGCAATCTCGGCGCTGGTCGCAGCCACCGCAGCGACGGCGTGTCCGTCGTAGAGCACTTTCTCATGCGCCATGCAGTTGCGCGAAAGATGGACAATATCCGAAGAGGATTCGCCCACCGCCATGATCATCGATTCGATACTCGGGAAATCCGCGCCGGTGACCACGGCCTTGACGCCCGCCAGCGCCTCGGCCTTCTTCGTGTCGACCGAACGGATGCGGGCATGGGCGTGCGGGCTTCTCAGAATTGCGCCCTGCAGCATGTTCGCCGCCTGGTAGTCGGGCCCGTAGATCGCCTTGCCGGTGACCTTCTCGACCCCGTCCGGGCGGATCGGCCGGGTTCCGACAATGCGGAACTGGCGCTTGTTTTCGGGAGCGTTCATGCCGGTGTCCTTTCCTGCCTCAATTGCGCTGCGGCGTCCTGCACCGCGCGCACGATCTTGTCATAGCCGGTGCAGCGGCACAGATTGCCGGCCAGCCAATAGCGGATTTCGGTCTCGCTCGGATCCGGATTGCGATCCAGCAGCGCCTTCGAAGCGACGATGAAGCCCGGCGTGCAGAAGCCGCATTGCAACGCGCCGCGTTCGAGGAATTTCTGCTGCACCGGATGCAGCTCGCTGCCCTCGGCAATGCCCTCGACGGTATCGACAGTGCGCCCCTCGACTTCGGCGGCCATCACCAGGCAGGAACAGACCATCTGCCCGTCGAGCACGACGGTGCAGGCGCCGCAATCGCCCGAACCGCAGCCTTCCTTGCTGCCGGTAAGACCAAGCTCGTCGCGCAGCGCATCGAGCAGGGTCTGGCCCGCGCTGCAGAGGAACTCGGTGGGATCGCCGTTGATCGTGGTGGTGACGTGTATCCTGCTCATGAACTGACTCCCGCCCTGTCGCGGGCAATAAGGGCTGTGCGCCGGGCCAGCACGGCGGCCTGGGCTATGCGGTATTTCTTCGAACCGCGCTTGTCGTCGATCGGCCTGCAGGCGGCGCTCACCACCTTGCCCATCGCGTCGAGGGCAGCATCGTCGAGCTTCGTGCCGACGAGCGCTGCAGCAGCGTCCTCGACCAGCAGCACCGTCGGCGCGGCTGCTCCGATGACGACACGCGCTGCGGTGCAAGTACCGGCGCCGTCGAGCACGAGGTTCACACCCGCACCGACCACGGCAATGTCCATCTCGGTGCGCGGGATCGAGCGGAGATAAGCATCCCCGCCGCCGCTCACCTGCCCCGGAAGACGGATCTCAACGACAAATTCGCCGGGTGCCAGTGAGGTCGAACCAGGCCCCGTGGGCACCTGCTCAAGCGGAATTTCGCGCTCGCCGTCAGGCCCCGCGATGAGTGCGGTCGCCCCTGCAGCAACCAGTGCCGGAACAGCATCCGCCGCCGGCGAAGCGTTGCACAGGTTTCCGCCCATCGTCGCGCGGTTTCTCACCTGCACCGAACCGATCAGGTTGGCCGCCTCGACCACGCCCGGCCATGCCGCGACCAGCGCCGCATCGTTCTTGAGCGAGGTGCAGGGCGTCGCCGCACCGATGGCGAAACCGTCGCCATGCCGGCGAACGCCAGAGAGAGCCGCGATCCGCTTGAGATCGACGATCGCGCCCGGCCTGCTGCGGCCCGCCTTCATCTGGACGATAAGATCGGTGCCGCCGGCAAGCGGTTTCGCGCCCGGCGTGCCCGAAAGCAGCGCGACCGCTTCCTCGACACTTTCCGGTGCATGATAGGCTAGAGACGGCATCCAATTCTCCCGATTTGCCGAGTTTTCGTTCGCTGCAACAGCTTCACTGTCCCAGCGGATTCGTCAACCGCTCATTGCGCCATCGAATAACCGCCGTTGAGCGGATAGGTCTGCCCGGTGATCCACGACGCGCGGTTCGAGCAGAGGAACGCCACAAGTGCCGCGACATCGTCGGGCTGGCCCCAGCGGCGGATGGTGTAGCGCGACATCGCCGCCTTGTAGCCGTCGGTCTGCTGGAAGGCGGCGAACTGCTCGTCGCTCATCATCGTCTGGATGCTGGCGAGCGCGACCGAATTCGCCGTGATGCCGAAGCGCCCCGTCTCCTTGGCGATAGAACGCATGAAGCCTGCCGCCCCCGCCTTTGCTGCTGAATAAACCGCCTGACGCGGCTCTCCGACGCGGCCGGAATCGGAGACGATGGTGACGATCCGTCCCTTGCCCGCCTCGACCATCGCAGGGAGAGCGGCATGGCAGCAGTTGAACACGCCGTAGAGGTTGGTGTCCATGTACTTGGCCCATTCGCTCGGCGATTCCTCCCAGAAATTGGTCGACATGGTGATCGCCTGCGTCGGGCCCGCCATGCCGGCGTTGTTTACGAGGATCGTGACGGCGCCCAGTTCCTCGGTTGCCTTGGCGAATGCGGCACGCACCGCGTCGAGGTCACAGACATCGAAAGGCACCGCACTGGCTGGCACGCCCAGCGCCTTGATCTCGGCCACAACCTCCTCCGCCCGCTCGGCGACGAAATCGTTCACGGCGATGCCGCCCGCATTGTGCTTCGCCAGTTCGAGCGCGATGCCGCGCCCTGCGCCCTTGCCCGCACCTGTCACCAGCGCGACCTGCCCTCCCAGGTCCAGCACGTCATCTCCGATCATCCAATTCCTCCGTTTACGGTCCAACTATCCATGTATAGCATTCCCATCGCACGAGTCTGGCCAAGCGGACAAGCGGAGAGGAATACGAATAATGAGCAATACCGATATCGCCCCCCTGTTCGATTACCTGGGCGCGCTGGAAGAGGCAGTGGAGCAGATCGCCAACACCTGGCGCCCGGACGACCCGGAATACCGCGCCGACGTCTACCGCCAGATCATGATGCAGTTTTCCTACGGCTATTTCGCCTTCTTCCACGCGGATGCCGAACATCCCGACTGGGCTCCGCTGTGGAACCCGGTCTACACCCTCCAGCCCAACCCGGACGACATCTATCTCTATGCGCCCATCAGCATTGACCACCAGTACCGGCTGAGCGGCAATCGCGGCACCATCAAGATGCTGCTGATCAACACCCAGGGCGGACTGCCGGGCATCGGCGTCACCGACCACACCGGGCAATCCTATGCCGACATCGACGACCGCGAACTGACGCTCGATGCCGACGGCAATTTCGACATCCTGATCGCCGCCGAGAAGCCCGCCGGCTACACCGGCGACTTCCTGCCGATCAAGCCGGGCGCAAGCTGCCTGATGACGCGCTACCGCTCCTACGACTGGCTGAACGAGATCGATCCGGTCATGTCGATCGAGTGTCTGACCGCGAAGAACCCCAAGAAGCGCCTTTCGCCCGAGGAAATCCTCGAGCGCATCAAGCTGATGGCGCAGATGCCGTCCGAGGCGCAGAAGCTGTTCTTCGAGATGCAAAACCAGGTGAAGGCTGATGTCGGCGTCAACACCTTTCAGCCCCAGCGCCTTGGCGGCGCGCTTTCACGCCAGATCTATATTCCCGCCGTCTACGAGTTCGAAGAGGGCGAATGTCTGATCGTCGAAACCGACTTGCCCAAGCAGCGTCACTACTGGAACTGGCAGATCAACGATCCCTATTTCAACACCGTCGAATATGTCTATCGCCTCTCCAGCACCAACGGCCATTTCGCGCACGTCGCTTCCGACGGGCGCTTCTACGGCGTACTGGCGCTGGAAGACCCGGGCGTGCCGAACTGGCTCGACACCGCGGGCTACCAGCAGGGCACGATCTACGGGCGCTGGTACGATTGCGACAGTCACCCGCATCCGACGATGAAACGCGTCAAGCTTTCCGAACTGCGTGACCACCTGCCCGCCGACACGCCCGTAGTAACGCCCGAAGAGCGTGCCGAGGAATTGCGTCAGCGGGTGCGCGGCGCCCAGCGCCGGCGCCGCTGGTGAGCGCCGGCACCGAGCGCTTCGACCTATCGGGGCGCGTCGCGATCGTCACCGGCGGCGGTTCCGGTATCGGCAAGGCGACAGCACGGCTGCTCGCACGTCGCGGCGCCGATGTCGCAATTGCCGGGCGTCGGGCCGAGAAGCTGGAGGTGGCCGCCGAGCAGATTCGCGGGGAAAGTGGTCAGCGCTGCCTCGCGGTTGCAACCGATGTGCGCAAGCCAGAGGATTGCCTGGCGCTGATGGAAACCGTCGCGCACGAATTCGGCCATATCGACATCCTCATCAACAACGCCGGCGGCGCGCGCGCGCATGTCGGCCTGTCGAAGATCGAGCCCCGGTTCTGGGACCGCGACGTGGAGCTCAACCTCTCCGCCGCGCAATATTGCTCGCAGGCTGCCTTCCCGCACCTGAAGAAGTCGAAAGGCTGCATCGTCAACGTCTCCTCGCTCGCGGGCATCCACGGCACGCAAGGCGTTGGTGCCTACTCAGCGGCCAAGGCGGGGCTGCAGATGTACACCCGCGTAGCCTCCGCCGAGTGGGGCCCTGCCGGCATCCGCGTCAATTGCGTCGCCTGCGGCATGATCGCCACCGAAAACGCGCTGGCGTCATGGGATAAGACCGGGTTTGACGCCATGGCGTCCTGCCAGGCCTTTCCCCTGAAGCGGTACGGCGAG
>CAYPFE010000134.1:0-7756 GCA_964409895.1 uncultured Novosphingobium sp. | reverse complement strand
CACGATCACGGCGACGATCGGCGGCCCGCTGATCGGCGCAGTCATCGACAAGGTCGGAACCCGCAAGGTCGCTGTCCCCGGCATTGCGCTGCATGCGCTTGCCTTTGCCGCCTTTGGCACGGTCAGCGGAACGCTGTGGCAATGGTTCGCGCTGTGGAGCGTGATGGCGGTGATCGCGCTTTCGACCAAGGGCCTGATCTGGAGTGCGGCGGTCTCCAGCGTGTTCACCGTCAGCCGCAGCCTTGCCCTTGCGGTGATGCTCACCGGCACCGCGCTTGGCCAGGCCTCGCCGATCGTCGCCAACTGGCTGATCGAAGGCGTCGGCTGGCGAATGGCCTATGTCTGGCTGGGCCTCGGCTGGGGCGGCATCGCCTTTGCCGCCATCGCGCTGTTCTTCTTCGATGCAAGGGACCACAGCCGGAAAAGCGGCGTACCCGCATCGCAGGCCGCGAATCTGCCCGGCCTTACCAGTCATCAGGCGCTGCGCGATTCGCGGATCTGGCGGATCGCCATCGCCAATGTCGTGATGACCTTCGTCGGCGGCGGCATCACTGTCCACCTGGTGCCGATCCTGTCGGAAACCGGCGCCACTCGCAGCGCCGCGGTCGCCATCGCCGCATCGGCGGGGATAGCCGGAATCGCCGGCAAGCTGCTCGCCGGCGTGGCACTCGACCGGGTGCAATCGAGCCTGATTCCCTTCGGCGCCTTCGCCATTCCGGCGCTGGGCTACTTCCTGCTGCTGGATACGTTCGACTCGAATGCGGTGCTGACGCTTGGCGTGTTCGTCATCGCCTTCGCGGGCGGCGCCGGCTTCCAGATCACCACCTACCTCGTGTCGCGCTATGGCGGGATGAAGAATTTCGGCAAGATCTACGGCGCGATAAGCAGCGCGCTGATGCTCGGTACATCGCTCGGCCCGCTGGCGTCCGGTTATCTCTTCGACGTGACCGGAAGCTACCGGCTGCTGCTGATCGCGGCGATCCCGACCGTGCTGTTCGCGGCCAGCATGTTCCTGGGCCTTGGGCCCTATCCAGAATTCAAGCCAGAGAGCGAACCGGACACAGATGATTTGCAGGCAGCGCCTGCCGAATGACCCGCGTTCAGGTGTCCCGCAGCAGAACGGGCATGGCGCATTGAGGAGAGGATGATGGCGACAAGTGCTCCGGGCGCGCCTGCGCCCCTGACCGCGGGACAGGAATGGCGGCGCTACTGGCCGCTGGTGGCAGCCGCCATGATCGGCGCATCGTTCAATTCGATCCCCACCGCGACGCTTGGCCTGTTCATCGATCCGCTGCGCGGCGAGTTCGGCTGGTCGAGCACCGACATATCCTTCGGCGTGACGATCTTCGCGGGAATCTCGATCTTCCTGACGCCCTTCGTCGGCGTATTGGCCGACCGCTTCGGCGGCAGGCTCGTCGCCATACCCGGCCTTGCCTTGTGCGGCATCGCCTTCGCGGCCTTCGCCACCCAGACGGGATGGCTCGGGCTGTGGATGATCATCTGGGTGTTCTATACCCTCGCCTCGCTGCTGATCCGCACGATCGTGTGGAACCGCACGGTGTCGAGCGTGTTCAACGCCGGCAGGGGCCTCGCGCTCGCCTTGGTCGTCGCCGGGCTCTCGCTGCCGCTGGTGGTCGCCCCGCCGCTGACCGAGTGGCTGATTTCAAATTTCGGCTGGCGCACCGCCTATGTCGCGCTGGGCCTTGGCTGGACCGGTCTTGCACTGATGCTGGTAATTCCCTTCTTCAAGCCGCCGGGAGGCTCCAGGACACAGCAGGCGGCACAGCAGCAGGACACCGCGCCGCCCCCGGACCAGGGCGGCATCGGCGTCACCGAGGCCTTGCGCAGCCCGAGGATGCTGCGCATCGCCGCTGCCGTCGCGCTGCAGGCGCTGATCAACGCGGCGGTCAGCATCCACCTCGTCCCGCTGCTCGCGTCCGAGGGCATCTCACGAATGGAGGCGGCCAGCATCGCCGCATTCCTGGGCGTCGCCAACCTCGCCGGAAACCTCGGCGCGGGCTGGCTCGCAGACCGGGTGACCAGCCCGCTGCTGCCGCTCGCGGCCTACTGCCTTCCGGCAGCCGGTTTCGCGGTCCTGCTCAACGCCGGCGGCTCCATGCCGATGATCTTCCTCGCGGCCACGCTGCTTGGCCTTGGCGGCGGGGGTGCGCTGCAGCTCGGCATCTACCTCACATCGCGCTACGCGGGCGTCAGGAACTTCGCGACGATATACGGCTTCATCAACAGCCTGCAGACCCTGACATCCGGCATCGGCCCGATCGCCGCCGCCTATGTTTTCGACACGAGCGGGAACTACACGCAATTCCTCTGGGCCGGGATCCCGGTCTATATCCTGTCGGGGCTTCTGGTGTTCGGGCTTGGACGCTATCCGGATCATTCGGCCACGACGGCATAATCGGCTCAGGAGGACTGACATGGACAGGCTCGGCATCGAATTCATTTCCGCGATGGGCATGCTGCCCGACGACATGGTGCGCATGGCCGCCAGTCTCGGCGTGACCAGCATCAGCCTTTCACCGCAGCCGATCACCGACAATCCGCATGGCTACCCGGCGTGGAACCTCGTTACCGATCCGGCGCTGGTGAAATCCACCAAGGAAGCCATGGCGGACTGCGGTGTGCGCGCCGGGCAGGCCGAGGGTTTCCTCATCATGCAGGGCATGGAAGTCGCCGACAGCCAGGCGTGGCTCGATATTGCCGCCGACATGGGCGCGCCTGCGATCAACGCCTGCGCGATCGAGCCGGATCGCGCTCGCGCGCTCGACGAGTTCGCCAGGCTTTCGGAAATGGCCGGCAAGCGCGGCATGAACACAATGGTCGAATTCATGCCGATGATGATCGACCCGGGGAACCTCGCCCAGGCATTGCAGTTCGTCGCCGACTCAGGCGCGGACAACGGCCGGATCATGCTCGATTCGATGCATTTCTACCGCTCGGGCGGCAGAACCGAGGACCTTGCTTCGGCCGACCTCTCGCGGATCGGCTATGTCCAGCTGTGCGACGTACCGATGCCGCAGCCGGGCAACGGCTCGCCCGAAGAGATGATGCAGGCCTATGGCGAGGAAGCGCGCCACAATCGGCTGTGCCCGGGCGAAGGCGATCTGCCGCTGACCGACTTCCTTGCCGCCCTGCCCCGAAACCTGACGGTCGGACTGGAATTGCCGATGCTGGCAAAGGCCGAAGCCGGCATTTCCCCCGAGGACGCGCTGAGGCCGGCTGTGAAGGCAGCTCGAGAGTTGCTGCAAGGATTATAGGTCCGTTTGTCCTGAGCCTGTCGAAAGACTGTTTTTCCCTTTGAACCTCGCACGACGTTGGAAGCAAAAGACGGTGGTTGACCTGCGGTCGCCTTCGGCCCGACAGGCTCAGCACGAACGGGTTCAGTTTAGCTGCAAAGCTCCTGCAATCGCCTCGCCGAACGCCCTTACCGCCGCCGCCTCGTCGCCACTCCACACAGCCCCGGAAACCGCCAGGAAATCGGCACCCGCCTTCACCAGTTCACCGCAATTGGCAGGCGTGATGCCGCCGATGGCGACGCAGGGGAGTTCGAACAGGCCCTGCCACCAGTTCAGGATTTCGGGTTCGGCCCTGTGCTTCACCTCCTTGGTCGCAGTCGGAAAGAAGGCACCGAAGGCGACGTAGTCGGCACCCGCCTCGCCCGCTTCCATGGCGAGGTGGCGGCTGGCGTGGCAGGTCACGCCGATCTGGGCATCGCGGCCCAGAACCTCCCGGGCTTCGCCGACGTCGCCATCCTCCTGTCCCAGGTGCACGCCATCCGCGCCCAGACGCTTGGCAAGGCTCACCGAATCGTTGACGATGAAGGCAACACCGCGCGCCGCGCAGATTTCCTGCAAGGGCGCGGCCAACGCCGCTGCCTCGTGCTGGTCCATATCCTTCACGCGGAACTGAAAGGCGGCGACGGGCCCCGCGTCGAGGGCGCGCGCCAGCCGGTCCGGGAACGCGCCGCCGACGTCGAGCGGGGAAATCAGGTATAGCTGGCAATCGCTCATGACGCCGCCTCTATCGTCACAGGCCGTGATCGCCAAGCGTTCTGGCCGGGTTAAGCTACGTCTGGCATGATGCAGCCATGCGTGTGAAACCGATCCTGCTGGCCTGCCTCGTGCTTGGCGCCTGCGCCGGAGCGAAACCACCGGCGAGCATCCCCGGCTGCCATGAAGGCCCCTGCATCGCCATCGGCCAGAGCCAGCAATTCGGCATCATGCGGGTCACTCCGCTGGAAGTGCTTGCCGACAGCCGCTGTCCGATCGACGCCCAATGCGTCTGGGCGGGCGAACTGAAGGTCAGGACGCGGCTGGATATCGGCCACGAGACAATCGAAGCCGGCATCAAGGCGTGGGAGCCGTTCACGATCAATGGCGGCACCTTGCTGCTTACCGAGGTCGCTCCCGATGCTTCGTCGCAGTTGCCCAAGCTCGAGCCGCGGGATTACGCCTTCCGTTTCACTTTCACCGAAAGCGATTAGAGCACCCGGCTGTCATAGGCCCATTGCAACAGCGCCTGGCGCTGGCGCGGGCGGCAGAAGGGATCGCCGGGCTCGCAATTGCGCACCACTTGCGCCTTGTGGCGGGCAAAGGCGCGCCAGCGCTTGATCTGGCGGGCATCGTCCTCGTGGCGGCGGCCCATCCAGTAACGGCAATACCACTGGAACCAGCCGCGCGGATCGTCCTCGTGGATCCAGCCTTTGCGGCGCCATTCGGCCAGCGGCTGGCTGGCGATGACGCCGAAGTAGTTGAGCGACTTGTCCGCGTGGCCAGTCGCCAGTTTCGCCCTGGCGAACCATTCTTCCGGAAACTCGTCACGGCAATCGGTCATGTATTTGCCGCCGAAAACGCCCAGTTCCAGCATTTCGGCAGGTGTAAGTTCAGGCGCAAAGCCGGGATCGAAGTGCTCGCCCGGGGGAGCCACGCATTCATAGCGATAGCCGCGCTGCATGCGGTCATTGACCGCGATCCAGCGCGGCATGGCCGGATCAGACCTTCTGGGTCGAGGCCTTGTGGATGTCGTCGATGGCGGAGGCCAGCGCCGCGTCGAACTCGGCATCGCTCATCGAGACGCGCAGGTCTTCGAGCAGCGCCCGGCTGAAGCTGGCGATGATACCGCGATTCTTGGCCATTTCGGCACAGGCGTCGGGCCGGTTGTAGCCGCCCGACAGCGCGACGACCTTGAGCACGCGCGGATGATCGACAAGCGCATCGAAATGGCCGGGTTTCACCGGCAGGCTGAGCTTGAGCATGACCTTGTCGTCACCGGGCATGGCGGACAGCTGCTTGGTCAGTTCGGCGAGCAGGATGTCGTCGCAGGCGCTGCGAGTCTCGCTCTTGATGTTCACTTCGGGCTCGAGGATCGGCATCAATCCTGCCGCCAGCACCTGCTGGCCGATGGCGATCTGTTGCGCGACAATCGCCGCGATACCCTCGGCATTGGCCGAGTTGATCACCGAGCGCTCCTTGGTGCCGTACATACCGGCCGCCTTGGACTTGGCCAGCAGCGCATCGAGTTCGGGCATCGGCTTCATCATCTGCACGCCGTTCGCCTCGTCCTCCAGCCCCTTGTCGATCTTGATGAAGGGCACGACACCACGATCATGCAGCGCCTGCGGCGTCGGCTTGCCGCCGACCTCGCCGTCCATCGTGCGCTCGAACAGGATCGCGCCGATGACCTTGCCGCTGGCGAACGCCGGAGAGCTGATGATGCGGCTCCTCATCTGGTGGATGAGGCTGAACATTTCCTCCTCGGTCTCCCAAGCGTCGCTTTCGATGCCGTAGCCCTTGAGCGCCTTGGGAGTGGATCCGCCGCTCTGGTCCAACGCGGCGATGAAGCCGTTGCCTGCGGCGATCTTGGCGGTCATTTCGGAGGTCTGCATGGCTGTTCCTGTGTAGCTGGTGCAAAATGAATCAGCCGGGCCTTAGCCACAGCCCGCTTGCGGGGCAACAGCGCGTGTCAGGGTTGTCCAGAGCCGAAAGGCAGGTGCTGATTTCAGGCGGTTTCGCCCCGCGCTTCGTCGGCGAGGATGAGCATGTAGCCCACCGTCATTGCTACTCGACCGGATCGAAAACCTTGCGCAAGGTGATGGTCAGGACCACCGAAATCACGCTGAGGCAGGCGATCGCCGCGAGTGCGGCAAAGGCGCCGAACCGGCCCAGCGCGGCTTCCAGCACGGGCTGGATCAAGAGCGGACCGCCATAGACCCCGGATCGCACGAAACCGAGCATTTGCGCCCTCACATGCGGCGGTGTAGCGCCCGCGCAGGCGGAAAACAGGTTGGGCATGATCAGGCCGAGACCGAGGCCATAGACTGCCCAGCCCACGACGATGACCGCCATGGCGCCTGTCGCCGCCACCACCAGCAAGCCCGCCGCGATCAGCGCGAAGGCGTAAACGAAGGTCTGGATTGCCGAGAAACGGCTCCTGATCCAGCCAAACGAAAAGGCGGTCAGCGCGGAGGTACCGCCGCCGATCATCAGCACCATCGCCACGGTATCGGGCGATCCCTGCCCGATATCGGCAAGGTAATAGGGCACATACATCGAAGTCGTCGTCGAAAGGCCGCCGCACAGCACTCCGAACAGCACCATGCCCCAGGGAATCCTGAAGCCGCGCGGCTTCTGTTCCTGCGAGGGCACATCATCCGGCGCTTCATCGTCTCCCCCGCGCAAGGTGAAGCCGATCAGCAGCGCCACCGGCACTGCGAGCAGGAAAATCAGGAAACCGTATCGCCAGCCGAACTGGGCCAGTGCTCCCACCGCCATGATCAGGACGAGGAACCCGGCCGCTCCGGTCACCGAAAAGAAGCCAAGCCAGGAATCGCGCCGTTCCACCGGGATCCGGGTGGTAAGCAGCGCCAGCGCCAGCACGCCTGCCCCGCCGTTCGCCACACCCTGCAGCAGCCTTGCCGCCACCATGACGTAAAGGTTGTCGAGAAAGTAGATGCCCGCCCCGGTGACGGCATAGGCAGCCAGCAGCAGAAGCAGCAGCCGCGTTGTCCCGACCCGCGCCGCCATCACGCCCGTGCCGAGAGCACCGATGATGGTCGCGGCGCTGAGGCCCGACATCATCAGCCGCACCAGCACGTCGGCATTGGGCGTATTCGCAAACTCGGCGCTGATCTGGGGCATCAGCGGCGCGATGCCGCTGACCGAAAGGCCTGCGAGCGGCGCCATCCCGCACAGCGCGATGCAGGTTATCAGCGGAAGGTTCTGCGGCTGCTTTGCAGGCTCGGTGCTGGGCATCGTTTCCCTTCCTATTCGACAGGTGCGAACTTGCGCCGCAGGATCAGCGCCAATGCTGCGGCGACGAAGCACAGCCCTGCAATCCCGCCTACCGCATAGTCAGCGCCCCAGCGGCGCAGCATCGCCTCCAGACCGAGCTGGGCGACGAGCGGCCCCGCGTAGAAGCCTGCACGCACCAGTCCCAGCATGCGCGCCCGGAATTCGGGCCGGGTAGCTGCGGCACAGGCTCCGAATAGGTTGGGCACAGTGATTCCGTATCCGCCACCGTAGAGCGCGACGCCTACGTAGACGAGCGTCGTGGATTGCGCGGCCACGACCAGCGCCAGGCCTACTCCGGCGATGATGAAGAACAGCACGAACAGCTGGATCGCGGAAAGCACCTTGCGCACCCAGCCATAGCAAAAGGTGAAGCCGGCACCGAACAGCCCGCTGAACACCAGGATCGCGGCAACCTGTTCGGGAGAGCCCATGCCAATACCGGCAAGGTG
>CAYPFE010000133.1:0-7815 GCA_964409895.1 uncultured Novosphingobium sp. | reverse complement strand
CGGCTATGCGATGACCGCAATCACGGCAGTGACCGCTCAGGATTCGACCGGGGTGCATGCGGTGGAGGTGATGACGCCGGAAATGGTGAGAGCGCAGATCGAGGCCTGCATTGGCGACATCGGCGTCGATGCGGTGAAGATCGGCATGCTGGGCTCTGCCGCCATCGCCCACGCGGTGGCGGACAGGCTGGAGAAGCTGGACGTGCCGGTCGTGTTCGATCCGGTGATGGTGGCGACCAGCGGCGCGGCGCTGGCCGACAATGAAACTGTTACCGCGTTCGACCGGTTGATTGCGCTCTCTACGGTTACAACACCAAATCTTCCGGAACTCGCTGCACTCGGCGGTCTTGATTCCTTGCGGTCACGCTCCAAGAATCTTCTTGTGAAGGGAGGTCATGCGGTTGGGGAAAGGATCGAGGACATCCTCTACACACCGCACGGCGAATACAGTTTCTGGTCGGCCAGGATTGATACGCGGCACACGCATGGGACCGGATGCACGCTTGCCAGCGGGATCGCTACAGGGCTCGGCGCCGGGATACAGCTCGACAACGCAGTTGATCGAGCGATACGTTTCGTAGGCCAGGTACTGGCTGCGGCGCCTGGCTTTGGCAAAGGTGCCGGGCCAATGGGGCATGCGATGGGGCGTGTTCCATTCTACGACCTGGTTGCCGCACTGGATGAAACGGGCTGGGACGCAGCGGCCTTCGCTGCAAAATGGGAATGAGAATTCACCCGCAATCGATGTCGTAGAAATCGACGATCTTCGCCCAGGCTTCCTCGGCGGTCTCGACCCAGTCGAACAGCTCGAGGTCCTCGTAGTTGATCACGCCTTCGGCGGCCATCTGCTCGAAATCGATGATGTTGCTCCAGTAGTCCCTGCCGAACAGCAGCAGCGGGATCGGCTTCATCTTGCCGGTCTGGATCAGGGTGAGCGCCTCGAGAAATTCGTCGAGCGTGCCGAAGCCGCCGGGAAAGATCGCCAGCGCGCGGGCGCGCAACAGGAAATGCATCTTCCTCAGCGCGAAATAGTGGAACTGGAAGGAAAGCCGTGGCGTGACATAGCGATTGGGCGCCTGCTCATGCGGCAGCAGGATGTTGAGGCCGATGGTTTCCGCACCGACTTCGGCGGCGCCCCGATTTGCGGCTTCCATGATCGAGGGACCGCCGCCCGAGCAGACGACGAACTGGCGCATGCCCTTCTCGACGATGGCGCATTGGCTGGCCATGCGCGCCAGCTTGCGCGCTTCCTCGTAATAACGGGACTTGGCGACAAGCCTCTCGGCGACCGATTTCTTCCGGTCGGTGTCGGCTTCCGCCAGAAGTGCATCGCAATCCTCGGGCGCGGGAATTCTCGCCGATCCGTACATCACCAGGGTCGAGCCGATATTGGCCTCTTCCAGGTGCATCTCCGGCTTCAGCAATTCGAGCTGGAAGCGCACCGGGCGCAATTCGTCGCGCAGCAGGAAATCGGTGTCGCGGAACGCCAGGCGATAGGCCGAGTGCTGGGTCTGAGGCGTATCGCGCGGATGCGCCTCGTCGAAACTCGCTTCCTGCTCCGCCTTGTAGAAGCGGCGGTCGGCGATGGCCTTTTCATCTTCGGTCATGCGCATTCCATGGCCCGGCATGGGCCTCGCTGTCGAGTGGGCAGACGCGACTTATCCGGCCTGGCCTTGCCTTGCTGTTTTCGCAGGGCGCATCAGCAGCACCAGCGGGACCAGCACGATGCTGAGGATGTAGAGCCCCCAGTAGGAATCGACATAGGCGACCATCATCGCCTGGCGCGATGCCTCGTGATACATGCCCAGCATCGCTTCGGAGGACATAAAGTCGAACTCAGGCAGGTGCAGCCCGAATGGCGGACTGTCGGGACGCACGCCTTCGCTGAGCCTGGCCTGCACCGTCGCGCCATTGCGCAGGGTCATAACCTGGATCAGCGATATGCCCACTGCCTGGCCGATATTGCGCACCAGCGTGAACGTCGCGGCGCCTTCGTTGCGCAGTTTCGGGTCGAGGGTCGAGAAGACTATCGTGGAGAGCGGCACAAAGATGAAGCCCGATCCGATCGACAAGACGATGCCCGAGAGGATGATCTCCATCTGACTGCTTTCCAGCGAGAGAGCGGACATCATCAGATAGCCCATCCCCGTCGAGGCGATTCCGACCAGCAGCAGGATACGCGTATCTACCTTGCCCATCAGCGCACCAGCAATCATCATCGCAACCATGGTGGCGATGCCGCGCGGCGCCTGCACCATCCCGGCGAGCAGCACAGGATAGCCCAGCTGCTGCTGCAGCATGATCCCGATCAGCGGCATGGCGCCGAAGACGAGCACGCCCAGCAGCACCGCGACGATCGATCCGACCGAGAGGTTGCGGTCCTTGAACAGTGCCGGCGATATGAACGGCGTCTCGCTGGTGAAGATATGCACCAGAAAGATATATCCGAACACGCCCATGATGATTGCTTCGGCCCAGATTTCCGGCGAATCGAACCAGTCGAGCTGCTGGCCGCGATCGACCATGAGTTGCAGGCTGGCGAGGAAGATCGACAGCGCGATGAAGCCGAAGAAATCGAAGCGCATCCGCGACGTCGTTTTCGACGGCGACATGAACAGGAATATGCCGATCGCGGCGAGCGAACCGAAAGGGACATTGATGAGGAAGACCGCGCGCCAGGTCAGCCAGTCGGTCAGAAAGCCGCCGAGCGCCGGGCCGATGATGCCGCCCACCATCGAGCCCATGCCGAAGATCGCCATCGCCTGCCCATGCTTTTCGGGCGGAAAGATGTCGAGCAGTGTCGCCTGGCTGAGCGGGACGATCGCCGCACCGGACGCGCCCTGGATGAAGCGGAATGCGACAAGCGAATAGAGGTCCGTGGCCAGACCGCAGGCGACCGAGGCCAGCGTGAAGATCGCCAGCGTCGCAGCCATGATTTCCCTGCGACCGAACCGCGTCGCCAGCCAGCCGCTGAGCGGCGTCGCGATGGCGGCGGCGATAACATAGGATGTCACCACCCAGACGATCTGTTCGGGACTGGCGCCAACGCTGCTCTGGATGCGAGGCAGGGCGACATTGGCGATCGTCGCGTCGAGCGTCACCAGCACGGCCGCCAGCATGGTCGAGCCGGTGATCAGCAGGCGCCGGAGAGGATCGATCGGACTTTCGGACAAATGATTTTACCCGGAGTTGCGCCAGCCAATTCAAGCTGCCTTCGGTGTGGTATGCATGCCAATAGCTAAACTTTGATGCCGGCGGCCTCGCGGTCCCATGTCTTAGGCGTCGCGCCTTCGCTTCGCAATTCCTCCTTGAGCACCTTGCCGGTGGCGCTCCTCGGCAAGTCGTCGCGGAACTCGATGTAGAGCGGCACCGCAAAGCGCGGCAGCCGTTCGATCGACCAGCGGCACAAGGCCTCCTCAGTGACCTCCGCGCCTTCGCGCAGCACTGCGGTGACCTTCACCTCGTCCTCCCCGAGCGGGGACAGCACTGCATGGACGGCCACGTCCTGGATCGCGGGATGCTCGCAGAACACCGCTTCCATCTCGAAGGTCGAGATATTCTCGCCCCTTCGGCGGATGTAGTCCTTCTTGCGGTCGACGAAATAGAGCCAGCCTTCCTCGTCGATCTTGCCGATATCGCCGGTGTGGAACCACAGGTTGCGCCACGCCTGCACCGTCGCTTCGGGCCGGTTCCAGTAGCCTTGGAACATGATATTGGGCCGGTTGGGCCGCGCCACGATTTCGCCTGGCGTGCCGGGCGGCAATTCGTTGTCGTCGTCGTCGAATATCCTGACCTCGAAGTCGCGGCCGACCTTGCCGGAGCTGCCCGGCGGGCCGACCGCCTCTCCGGGACCGAGGCTGCTGATCGTCGCCGCCTCGGTCATGCCGTAGCCGCCGGAGCCTTCCGCCGGCACGCCGAAGCGGTCGCGCCATTTCTGCACCATTTCCGGCGGGAACGGCGCGGCACCAACTTTGCGCACCTGGCCATAGCAGCGTTTCGATTCCTCGGTATCGGGCGCCTCGGCGATCAGAGTCGCCATCGAGCCGAGCATGCTGATGACCGTCGCGCCCGAACGCTCGACATCGGGCCAGAAGCCCGAGACCGAAAAGCGCGGCGCGATCGCAACCGTCACCTTGGCGATCATCGCGGTGACGACCGACACTGCAATCGCATTCAGGTGAAACAGCGGCAAGGCCGACCACAGCACGTCGTCATCGCGGTAGCCTTGCCCGAGTGCGGCGCCCCACGCGATGTTGCAGGCGTGGTTGTGGCACAGCATGCAGCCTTTCGAAGCCCCGGTGGTGCCGGAGGTGTAGACCAGCATGGCGAGCTGGCCGGGCGTCACCTCATCGGGGACAGGGGGCAGGCCAGTCTTGCGCAGCGCCTCCAGCGCATGCACTTCCAAGTCTTCTAGCCCGCGTACATCCGCGCTGTCCGTGACGAAATGGCGCATATGCGGCAGTTCACCGGCAATGTCAGCGATCAGCGGCGCGAAACCGTCCTCGGCAATCACCACTGCGGCGGTGCAGTCGTTGAGCTGATTGCGCAGGAACGCGCCCTTGAAGGCGGTATTCACCGGCGCGCTGATCGCGCCGATCTTGTTGATCGCCAGCCATACCGTGACCGCGTCGATATTGTTGGAGAACATCGTCGCAACGGGCTGTCCCACCGTCACCCCCAGCTCGAGAAGGCCGTGGGCCAGTTCAGTGGACAAACGGTCGACATCGGCGAAGGTGTATCTTTCGCCGGAGAAATCGAGGAACACCTTGTCCGGCACTTCGGCGACCGCGCGGGCGAGCGCGGCGGTGATCGTGTCCTGTGGCAGTTCGCCAGGTTTGAGGCCTTCGATCATCCCGTCATCTCCCTCACCGCCACCGCACGTTCGAGCAGGGGAAGTGAATCGTTACCGAAGAACATCGCGTCGCCGAGGAAGAATGTCGGTACCCCGAAACCGCCGCGCTCCATTAGCTCGCGCGTGTTGGCGGCAAGTTCGGCGGCGATGTCGGGCCAGGCGAGCCCTTCTTCGAAAGTGGCAGGCGGCAGTCCCGCTTCGCTCCAGATCTTGGAAAGCACGGCACGGTCGCCCAGGTCCCGGCCATGGGTGAAAGCACCTGCCATCGCGCCGCCCGCAAAGGCTTCGAGCCGACCCCAGCGCCCGGCGGCAACGCAGGCCAGCATGCAGGGGATCATGTCCTCGGGCTCCGGCAGATCGTCCGCCAGCGCCAGCCCGAGATAGTCCGCCCACAGTGGCAGGTCCTTTGCGTAATATGCCTGCTTGGCTTCGGGCAACGGCCAGTGAACGGCACGGTTGACCTGAGCGAAGACATCTTTGGCGAGCACCGGGCGCCAGCGGATCGCAACGCCCGCCTGCTCCGCGAACCATCCCGCGTGTTCGAACGCGAGCCAGGCCCAGACGCATGAGCAATCGAAGAAACCCTCGATCAGGGCAGGGTCACGGTCGCTCATGCCGCTTCGCCCCCAAGTCGCAAGCGCTCGCGCAGCTCGTGTTCGACAAGGCGCATGCGGTTGTTGCCGAAGAACATCAGCTCGTCGTCGACATAGAAGGTCGGCACGCCGAAACCGCCGCGCGCGACGAGTTCGTCGACATTGGCCTTGAGTTGCGCCTTGGATTCGTCGGCCTCGATCATCGCGAAGAATTCGTCCGGGTTCACGCCGACCTGTCTGCAAATGTCGGTCAGCACATCGTCGTGGCCAAGGTTGCGCCCGTCGCGCCACAACGCTTCGTAGGCGGCGATGGCGAAGGGCACGAGCTTGCCCGAAGGCTCCAGCGCGATGCAGCCGCGCATGCACTTGACGGTCTTGACCGGATGACCGCATTTCGGCGGCGAGTTGACGATGACGCCGGCGTGTTCGGCCCAGGCCTGCAGCTCCCTGCCCTCATAGGCCCCCTTGAGCGGCGGCGCGCGCAACCGGCGGTCGAGATAGAGTTCCTGGTTGACCTGGGCGAAGACGAAACCGACCACCACCGGCCGCCAGCTCACTGCGATGCCGAGCCGGGAGGTAATCCCTAAGAGGTTGGTGACGCCCAGATAGGCCCAGGGGCTGGCGCAATCGAAGAAGCACTCAATCCTGACCATTCACTTCCTCTCCGCATGCGCTGGCGGAAGCTGTCAGAGGGTGGGGCGCAGTGTCAACACCTGCGGTTGACGGGTGCCCGCGCAGCATACACCCTGTGCGATGCAGTCACCGGCAAGGGAGTTCACCGGCCATGATGCTCTACGATGCCGCAGGCCCCAATCCGCGCGTGGTGCGCATGTACCTCGCAGAAAAGGGGCTGGACGTGCCGACCCATGTCATGGTGCTGGGCACCGGCGAGAACTGGACACCCGCCTACCTCGCCCGCAATCCGCTGGGCCAGGTGCCGGTGCTGGAAACAGACGACGGCAGTTGCATCAGCGAAACCACCGCGATCTGCGAATATCTCGAGGAACTGCGCCCCGAACCGCCGCTAATCGGGCGCTCGGCGGAGGAACGCGGCGAGACGCGCATGTGGACCCGCCGCGTCGACCTGATGGTTTGCGAGCCGGTGATCTATACCCATGGGTTCAGCCCGTTTGGTGCGCGGCGCGCCACCAAGCCGCAAGCCGCCAAAGCGATGCGCGCCATTGCCCATGAGAACCTGACGTGGTTCGACAGCCAGCTTGCGGACCGGCGATTCCTCTGCGGCGAGCGGTTTTCGCTTGCCGATATCCTGCTCTATGCCTTCCTCGATTACGGTATCAGCGTCGGCCAGGGGCTGAGTCCTGACTGGACGGCGCTGACTGCCTGGTACGAGCGGACCAGCGCGCGGCCATCGGCTGCCGCCTCGCTCGAAAGCCGGGTGGATTCGATGGCGCTCAGTGGCACGGTCTGAGCGCGCACTCCCCTATTCCCGCACCAGCAGCATTGCGCCTGCGAGCGGCCCGCCGGCGGTCGAGGTGGCGCAGACGCCGGGCTCGCCCTTCACCTGCCGCTCGCCCGCGCGGCACCACATCTGGGTGCAGGCCTCGTGGACCGCGCCATAGGCGTGGAGCCTGCCGGCGGAGAGCGCGCCGCCGCTGGTATTGATCGGCAGTTCGCCCTCGAGCGCGATGCGGCTGCCGCCCTCGATGAAGTCGCCTGCCTCGAAGCGCTTGCAGAAGCCGAAATTCTCCAGCCAGTTGATCGTGTGGAAGCTGAAGCCGTCGTAAAGCTGGGCGATCCTGACGTCCCTGGGCTTCAAATCGGTGCGGCTCCACATCATCTCGGCGACGGCAGGCTGGGCCTGCGTCGCCATCGCGTCGAGCTGGGTCCAGCTGTTGCGGTATTGCATGTTGGTGCCCACCGCCTCGATCCGGATCGGCGGGTTTCTAAGGTCGCGGGCCGCATCCATCCGCGAGACGATGATGGCGGTCGAGCCGTCGCAGGGCAGGTCGCAGTCGAATATCCGCAAGGGCGTGGCGATGATCCTCCCGTTGAAATAGTCGTCGAGCGTGATCGGCGTGCGGTATATCGCCTTGGGGTTGAGCGAGGCGTTGCGGCGCTGGTTGATCGCGATCATCGCCTGCTGTTCGGGCTTGATGCCAGATTCGTGGACGTAACGGGCGAAGAACAGCGCCTGCTGCATCGCCGCGGCGTAGTTGTAATAGGGCGCGTACCAGCTGAACATGCCCTGCTGGCGCTGTCCCTCGCGCAGCAGCGAATTGGCGAAGCTTTTCTTGCGCGCACTCGCCTCGTAGACGGTGCGGAAGATCAGGACATGGTTGCACAGGTTGGCATTGATCGCGCCGATCGCCTCGTACACCGCGCCATATTGCCCCGGCATCTCGCCGCCGC
>CAYPFE010000132.1:0-7822 GCA_964409895.1 uncultured Novosphingobium sp. | reverse complement strand
GAAACCCTATTAGAGAAACCCAATATCACTGGCCCAGCCTCAGGGGGCTAGACAGGTGCGCGCCGAAAAAGTCAGGTCGCAGGAGAGGCCGCTGTCGTTGTCGTCAAGCACCACGCGGGTGCGGCGCATCGGCACCTCGTTGGTCAGCTTGAACGGGCCGACCGTCATTTCGGTTCGCTCCTGCGGCGCCCGGCGCGATGCAAAGAAGCAGCGCTGCAACCCATCCTTGCGGACGATGCTGAAGGCGCTGTCGAGAATGCCGCGATGCGGGTAGAGCCCCATGGCGACGCCGAAATACCACTCTCCGTCTGTAGAAAAACCGTTGAACCAGAAGCGGTCGTAAGCATTGCGATCGGTCGTCGTGGGATGGGCGATCGGTTCGACCGTCTGGTGGATCGGAAAATCGTCGAGCTTGTTGAGCATGTCGGTCCGTCTGGAAATTCGCGTGGCAAAAGGGGGTTCCCATATGACCCGAGTTTGGTCAACCGAAGCGGGCATTCGCTGCTATGAGTTTCGCGAATCGTTCATGCCCTTCACCGAGTGGTGCATGAGCATTGGTGGCAGGGAGAAGAACCGATGTCGGAACGCGCGATAGACTGTCTGATCAACGTCCATTTCGGCGACGATGCCCAGCCCGAATGGATGCAGAGCGTCAAGGACGAATACTTCAAGCGCGACGACAGCATTTTCGGCAAGTGGGAGATGTCGGCCGTTCTCGACGAGATGGACCGGCAAGGTGTCGAAAAGGCCATCGTCATGGGCAATGTTGCCAAGCCGGAAGGCTCGCCGTTCAAATTCGTCGAGGCGCGGCCCGATCGCTTCGCCCTGACGCTGAGCGGCCTCGACCTGCTGCAGCCGATGGCCAATATCCGCAATATCGAGGCGGTGCTGAGGAACAATCCGGTCGCCTCGCTGACGGTCGGGCCGTCGTTCTGGGCCAACGGCACCTATGCGCCCGATCATGCCGTCTATTACCCTCTTTATGTGAAATGCGTGGAATGGGATGTTCCGCTCTGCGTGAACACCGGACTGCCTGGCCCGCCGATCCCGGGTGAAGTGCAGAACCCGATCCATCTCGACCGGGTCTGCCAGCATTTCCCGGACCTCAAGCTCTGCATGATCCACGGTGCCGATCCGTGGTGGGACATCGCGATCCGGCTGATGGTCAAATATCCCAACCTGCATCTCATGACCTCGGCCTGGGCGCCGAAGTATTTGCCGGAATCGCTGCTCCACTTCATGCGCACGCGCGGCAAGACCAAGGTGATCTTCGCTTCGGACGCACCGGTGCTGTCGATCACCCGGACCACCACAGAGGCGCGTGCGCTGGACCTGCCCGAAGACGTCATGGACAACTGGCTCTACGGCAATGCTCAGCGCTTCTTTTTCGACCGGTTGGAAAGCTCTTGCTGACTGGTCGCACTTCCTTGACAGGATAGCCCGAGCTACGGGGTTGGAAACCGCAACGGTTGGAATGGTGAGAGGAAACAAGGAATGAACCAAGGCAAGGTCATCGTCGCGCCCAGGGTCAGGGACCTGGATGAATTGTCGCGCGACCTTTGCGAATGGCTGCGCGCGCGCATGCCGGAGGCGAAGGACCTCGGCCTCGCCAATTTCGACTATCCCCATGGCGCCGGCCGCTCGCACGAGACTATCCTGTTCGACGCGACCTGGACCGAAGGCGGCGAGCAGCGCAGTCAGGGCATGGTCGTGCGGATCAAGCCGAGCGACCATATCTATTATCCTGACGACCTGTTCGACGAACAGATCCGCATCATGCAGGTGCTGCGCGAACAGGGCAGTGTAAAGGTCGCGAAGATATTCTGGCGCGAGGACGATCCCGGCGTGCTCGGCAACGCCTTCTTCGTGATGGAAAAGAAGAAGGGCCGTGTCGCCGTCACCACGCCGCCCTATGCCACCGAAGGCTGGGTGGCCGAGGCAACGCCGGTACAGCGCGCCAGGTTCTGGGAGAACGGCGTGCGCCAGCTTGCGGCAACGCAATTGACGCCGCTCGATACGATCCAGTTTCTTGCAGGGGCCGACGGGCTTTCGGGCTTTGAGCAGGAGTGGGACAAATATGTCCGCTTCGTCGAATGGGTCAGCGAGGAAAGGCGCTGGCCCGCTCTCGACCGCGCGCTGGCAGACTTGCGGGAACGGTGGCCGGACAACCGGCCCGAGGGCCTGGTCTGGGGCGATTCGCGCATCGGCAACATGATGTTCGACGACGACATGAACGTGATCGCGGTGATGGACTGGGAACAGCCGTCGCTGGGCGGCGCGCTCCACGACCTGGCCTGGTGGGTATACATGGACCGCATGAACCATGGCGAGAGGCCGGACCGGCCGCATCTCGAAGGCATGGGCAGCCGCGAGGAGACCGTCGCGCTGTGGGAGGAAGTGACCGGCAAGTCCGCAGCTGACCTCGACTGGTATATTGACTTTACAGGTCTCAAGACTGCGTTGCTTTCGATCCGCACATGTTCTTTCATGGACATGCCACAGCCTACTGACGAGTTGCTCACGCAAATGCTGCAAAGATCGCGCAGCTGACCTGCGGAATCAGCGCGCGGAGAGTTTTCCGTTCCGGTTTGGCGAAATGCCGCTATGGCGGCACGCGCAAGGATTACGACAAAGGAGTTTCAGATGGTGGATATTTCGGGTGGTTCGGTGATTGTCACAGGCGGCGCCGGCGGTTTCGGCGGCGCGACGGCGAAGCGCCTCGCCGGGCTCGGCGCCAAGGTGGTGCTGGCGGACGTCGCCGACGAGCGCGGCGAAGCGCTGGCGGCGGAGATCGGCAATGGCGCCGTCTATGTGCATACCGACATAATGAGCGAGGATTCGATCGTCGCCGCGGTCGAGACCGCCGTCGGGCTTGGCCCGCTGCGCGCTGCGGTAGTCGCCCATGGCGGACCGCCGCCGCCGGACAAGGGCGGCCGCACTATCGGCAAGGACGGCAGCCGCGTCTCCATGGCGCATTTCACGCATATGATCTCGGTGTTCCTCAACAGCGCCTATTGCGTCAGCTCGGTCGCGGCTGAAGCGATGGCGAAGAACGAGCCGCTCAAGGACAACCAGCGCGGCGTGATCATCAACACCGCCTCGATTGCCGGTTTCGAGGGCCAGCCCGGCCAGGTGCCCTATGGCGCGGCCAAGGGCGGGATCATCGCCATGGCGCTCAACCTTGCGCGAGACCTCGCGCCTGCCGGCATCCGCTCGATGGCGATCGCACCCGGCACCTTCCTCACCTTCGCCTATGCGATGATGGGCGACGGCAAGGCCAAGGAGATGTTCGGCCCGCTGGTGCTCAATCCCAAGCGGATGGGCGAGCCCGACGAATATGCGATGCTGGCCCAGCAGATCGTCGAGAACGATTTCCTTAACGGAACGACGATCCGGCTTGACGCAGGTCAGCGGTTCTAGGAATTACGACGGGCCCCGGACCGTATTCGGGGCCCGTTCGATAATGCCTCATGCCGGTGCAGGCACCTTGGCGTTCATCCGCATATAGGGCACGCCAAGCATCGCTAGGAACGACAACACGGCAAAGAGGCCCGTGATCACCGCATAGCTGCCGGTCAGGTCGTAGGCATGTCCGAATGCCGGCGGGGTGATGATCGAGATGCCTAGCGTGAAAGTGCTCATCATCCCCATCGCCCGGCCGACGACGCGCCTGCCGAACACGCGCGGTATCAGCAGGCTCTTGAGCGGGACAACGAGTCCGCCGAACAGTCCGACAAGAACCGAGCCGAGCGCAATCACCCAATAGCCGGCATGCGATTGGCTGAGGCAGGCCATTCCGGCTGCGAAACCGGCGAAGGCCAGCATCGACAGAACCCTCAGGCTGAGGACGTCCGCGATTCCCACAAAGCTGATCTTCGCCACGAAGCCGGCGATCGAATAGATCGAGATCAGATAGGCTGCGTCGACCGGACTGATGCCGTGGTCGGTGGCGAGCGCCGGCAGGTTAGTGACCATGCCGATCATGCCGGACAGGACCACCGCGAACAGCAGGCCGATCAGCCAGAAGGCCGGGTCTTTCAGCACTTCCATCGCCGATCCCAGCGAGGCCTGGCTCTCCGCACGGCTCTGTTCCGATTCCTCTGCCTCTCCATCGGGATGAAGGCCGCGGTCCTGGGGCGCGTTGACCACAAGCAAAGCGGCGGGGATAACCAGCAAGGCCAGCACGCCAGCGAAGACGCGCATGGCCTCGCGCCATTCGAACGTGTCGAGCAGGAACTGGATAAACGGCGGGAACAGGAAGCCTCCGGTAGAAACCCCTGCGATGGCGATACCGATCGCCATGCCGCGCCGCTTCACGAACCAGCGCGAGAGCAGCACCGTGGCAGCGGTCGGGCCCATCAGTACGTTAGCTGGCGCGATCAGCAGCCCGTAGACGACAAGCACCTGCGTGAACGAGGTCACCAAGGACAATGTCCAGTAACCTGCAACGATGAGCGCGCCGCCTGCCAGCATGATCCACCGCAGCGAAAACCGGTCCATCAGGCCTCCGAACGGAGGGGCGATGATGGCCGAAGTGACCGAAACCACGGTGATGGCGAGCATCAGCACCATCCGCGTCGGCCCGAACTCCTGACCCAGCGGTAGCGCCACCACACCATAGGCAGAGGTGATCATCGCAATGCAGGCCAGCAGCACGAAGCAAGACGCGACCTGGCGCCATCCGATAAGGAATGTCGAGTTCATGGGTCCTTCTCTCCCTCACAGGCCTGGCGGACGGCAGTTTCGCCGCTCCACACCATTTAGTATCAGTCGTAGGCTCGTTAGGGTAGAGCAGCCGGTACGCCGCTTTTCAGCGCAACAGCACCGGCAGCGCCGATGGGCCGCGCTGTTCCAGTCCGCCGGTCATGAACGGTGCCTCGGCGTTCGGATCGAGCCGCATGTCGGGGAAGGCGTCGAGCAGCGCGTTGATGCCGCGCGACATTTCCACCCTTGCGACGTTCATCCCAAGGCAGCGGTGGGTGCCGAGGCCGAAGGCCATGTTGGTGAGCTTTGGCCGGTGCATGTCGAAGGCGTCGGGATCGTCCCAGCGCGAGGGATCGCGGTTGGCGGGGCCGAGGCCGAGTTCGATGACTTCGCCTGCCTTCATGTGATGGCCGTAGAACTCGATGTCGCGGGTGATCAGGCGGTAGAAATAGGGCGCGGTCGGGTTCCAGCGCAGGCTTTCCTCGATGGCGTCGTCGATCAGCTCGCGGTTGGCCTTGACCTCGTCGAGCTGTTTGGGGTGGGTCAGCAGCGCCAGCAATGTGATGCCGAGCTGCCGCCAGGAGGTGCCGCCGCCCGCCACCATCACCAGCTTGGCGTGGGTCATGATCTCGAAGTCGTTCAGGGGTCGCGGGTCTTCGCCCGGCATGCGCAGCGTCGACTTGAGGAGATAGCTGATGAGGTCGTCCTGCGGTTCGCCGCGCCGCGCCTCGATCAGGCCCAGCAACAGGCTGTCGACCAACTGCGCGTTCTTCACCCGGTCTTCCATCGAGACATTGCGGCTGGTGGTGGTGGAATTGAGATAGGCATGGCGGAAGCGCAGCGCCTCGTCGCCGTCGAGCCCGATCGCGGTGGTGATGGTGTAGACCGGGATGCGCGCACAATAGTCGATGTTGAGCTCGGCCCTGTCGCCCTTGGCCAGCCGCTCGATCAGCCGTTCGATGATCGAATCGATGGTCATTTCGCGCCACCAGCCGAGCGCTTCGGGCATCAGGAACTTGGGCTGGATCGTGCGGCGATAGGCGCGGTGCATCGGCGGGTCCATCTCGAGGATGCCCATCGAATAGCGCTCGCGAGCACCGGGATTGGACTGGACTTCGTTGGAGAAGGTCTCGGGATCGCGGAAGGCGGCCTCGCAGGCCTCGTAGGTGAGCGCGGTGTAATGCTGGCGTCCGGCGGCAAAGACGTGGCGTTCGTGACCCGGCAGGTCGAGAATTTCGCGCAGCTTGCCCTTGTGGACCGGCGCCTGGGCACGCAGCGCGTGGATTTCGTCCATCACCTCGCGGTCGATGAAATTGCCGATCGATTCGGCCTCGCGGCGCACGTCGTAGAGCTCTTCGTAGAGCGGATCGTCTGATGTGAGAACGTCCGTTGTCATGGCGTTGTCTCCTGGGGTTCTCCGGCTGCGAGGGCCTTGGCCATGCGCGCCTCAAGGTTTTCGTTCGGCATGCGACGCGCCGCGACCAGCAGCAGCGCGAGGCCGATGGGGACGAGCACCAGCAGGCTCAGCATGCCGGTGATCAGCGATCCGCTGACCGCGCTGATCTTGCCGGCCCAGTACGGCCCCATGCCGGAGGATATGACGATCGAGACCAGCGTGAAGCTGGCGGACGCCGAGCCGCGCATCCGGGGAATGACAAGGTCCTGGATCATCGCCGCGGTCGATCCGCCCCACAGTGCGCCGAGCACGGCCAGCACCGCCTTGGTTGCGAAGAACGCCTCGATGGTTGATACCGATAGCAGGACGACGATCCCGACCGAGTTGGAGATCGCGCTGATCCCCATGATCCATAGCGGCGCGCGCAGGTCGCGCTGCTTCCAGAAATCCGCCAGGATGCCGCCCAGCAGGACGCCGATCACGGCTCCGACGAGGTTGATCACGCCAATATACAGCCCGACCTTGTCCGGTGTGATGTCGAAGGTGCGGATCGCATAGGGTACGGTCCAGATGCCGGTTCCGGCACCGGCGCAGGCGAACAGTGCCGACGCGCTCATCGCCGCGAGGAATGTACGGTCTCCGAAGG
This sequence comes from uncultured Novosphingobium sp., assembly GCA_964409895.1. Lineage (GTDB taxonomy): Bacteria > Pseudomonadota > Alphaproteobacteria > Sphingomonadales > Sphingomonadaceae > Novosphingobium. The sequence continues at coordinate 1,076 of CAYPFE010000132.1, read as the reverse complement.
TCAGGCTGAACAAGGGCTTGTCCTTCAGCGACTGGATCTGCACCCAGGTCGCTATCGAGTAGAAGCCGAGCGCAACCGCAATCCATTGCGCCATGTCGCCTGTCGCCCAGATCAGCGCGGCGCAGGTGGCGATGATCGCCGCGGTCATCCTGAGGTTCCAGGAGAGCGCGCTCCTGCCGCCGGCCCGGCGCACCGCGCCAAGCGTGAAGGGCGGCAGGGCGGATGCGAATTCGCCGAGGATGAAGCGGGCGGCGGGCACGTCGCGGGCTTCCTTCCTAGCCGGTTCGCGGATCGTCAGGATCAGGAGCGCGAGGAACAGGCCGGGCACGCCTGCAATCAGCAGGGCGGCGCGCCAGCCGGCGATGGAGCACGCACCGTCAGGGAATGAACCGCACATCGAGCCCCAGTTCTGCAGCACATAGCCGCCCAGGATCATCGCCAGAGCCCCGCCGATGAAGGTGCCGGTCATGTAGACGCTCATGGCGATGCCGCGCCGCTTCTGCGGGAAAATGTCAGCCAGCAGCGATTGCGAACAGGGGCTGGCCGTCGCCTCGCCGACGCCGACACCGATGCGCGAGACCGCCAGTACCAGGAAATTCGTTGCCAGGCCGCCGAGTGCGGTCATCCCGGACCACAGGGCGAGGCCGAAAGCCATTACCTTCCGGCGCGGCAGCCCGTCCGAGATTCGGCCCATGGCGATGCCGATGACGGCGTAGAACACCGCAAAGGCGGTGCCCATCAGGAAGCCGAGCTGGGCGTCGTCGAGCTTCAGGTCATGCTTGATCGCCTCGGCCAGGATCGAGATGATGCCGCGGTCGAGATAATTGAGCAGGTTCGCCGTGGCGAGCAGGCCCAGCGCGTAATAGGCCGATCCGGGGATGCGCGTCGCATCGGGCGCCCCCTGTTTTGCGGTGGATCCCAAGCGCGTCTCCTCGCGGGCAAAGGCAGGGCCGGCTGCGAAGCCCGCCCCATCCTTTGATCAGTCCTTACGAGATGCCGAGAAACTTCTTGGCGTTGTTGCAGATGATGTCGCGGGTATCCTCTTCGGGGATGCCTTCGAAATCGCGCATGATCAC